>NZ_JBFUMP010000025.1:0-44171 GCF_054049315.1 Cellulomonas sp. P5_E12
CGTCCGGCCGCTGCGCCTCGCCCGGCTGCCTCGCGTCCGGCCGCGCCGCGACCGACGTCCGCCGCCGCACCCCGTGCGACGACGCCGCGTCCGGCCTCGGCCCCGCGTCCCGCGACCACGCCCAAGCCCGCGACGCCCGCAGCTGCAGCCCCGGCCGCAGCCGCGCCGAAGCCGGCCACGCCGAAGCCGGCAGGAACGCCGCGGCCCGCGCCGCGTCCGGGCCCGGCGAAGGCACAGACCAGCACGACGGCCTCGGAAGAGGCCAGCTGAACCAGCACGAACGGACGGCCCGGCCCACCGGTCGGACCGCACCAGACGAGTCGTACGAACCCGTGCGATGTGAACGACAAGGAGACACGGCAGCCATGCCGAAGAACAAGACGCACTCCGGTGCCAAGAAGCGCTTCCGGGTCACCGGGACCGGCAAGGTCATGCGCGAGCAGGCCGGCGGTCGCCACCTGCTCGAGCACAAGTCGAGCCGTCGCACGCGCCGCATCGCCGGCGACGTCGTCGTCTCCGCCGCAGACGCCCCGAAGATCAAGAAGCTGCTCGGTAAGTGATCCCGGGGGCGCCCTGGCGCCCCGGTCACTCGGCCCGAGCCTGAGACAAGCAAGGAGCATCACGTGGCACGCGTGAAGCGGGCGGTCAACGCCCAGAAGAAGCGCCGTACGACCCTTGAGCGCGCTGCGGGTTACCGCGGCCAGCGTTCGCGCCTGTACCGGAAGGCGAAGGAGCAGGTCACCCACTCCCTCGTCTACGCGTACCGGGACCGCAAGGTGCGCAAGCAGGACTTCCGCAAGCTGTGGATCCAGCGCATCAACGCGGCATCCCGCGAGCAGGGTCTGACCTACAACCGCCTGATCCAGGGCCTGAAGCTCGCGGGCATCGAGGTGGACCGCCGCGTGCTGGCCGACCTCGCCGTCAACGACGCCGCGACGTTCAACACGCTCGTGGCCGCCGCGAAGGCTGCCCTGCCCGAGGACGTCAACGCGCCGAAGGCTGCGTGACCCTCGTCAGCCGCTGAGCCCGACCGCCCGATCGCCCCGCCGCCGCGGGGCCGGGCGGCGGCTCGGTGCACCCGGAGCCCCCGGAGTCCCTTCGACTCGCGGGGGCTTCGTCGCACCCAGGCATGATGTCCCCGTGGCTGACGAGATCCTGACCAACCCCCGCGCCGAGCGCGTCAAGGCCGTGCGGGCGCTGGCCGGGCGGTCCGTCCGTCAGCGGGCCGGGCGGTTCGTCGTCGAGGGTCCGCAGTCCGTTCGCGAGGCCGTGCTGGCGGCCGACGTGCACGACGTGTACGTCACCGAGGCGGCCGCGCAGCGCTACCCGGAGATCGTCGGCGCAGCGCGCGATCGCCACATCCGGGTGCACGTTGCGACCGCCGAGGTCGTCGACGCGATGAGCCCCGACGCCCAGCAGGTCGTCGCTGTGGCCGCGCTGACCTCGCACACCCTGGGCTCCGTGCTCGCCGACGCGCCGCGGCTCGTGGCGGTCCTCGCGCACGTGCGCGACCCCGGGAACGCCGGCACCGTGATCCGCGCTGCCGACGCCGTCGGTGCCGATGCCGCCGTGCTCACCGCGCAGAGCGTCGACGTGCACAACCCCAAGGTGGTCCGGTCGACGGCGGGGTCGCTGTTCCACCTGCCGGTGGTGACGGGGGCGGACCTCGCGCCCGCGCTCGACGCGCTCCGCGCCGCCGGCCTCACGATCCTTGCCGCCGACGGGGCCGGCACGCACGACCTGGACGACCTGCTCGACGTCGCCGGGGACGCGCCCGACGGGGTGCCCGACCTGACGCGACCCACGGCGTGGGTGTTCGGCAACGAGGCGTGGGGCCTGCGCGACGAGGACCGCGCGCTGGCGGACGCCGTGGTGCGGGTGCCCATCCGCGGTCGTGCCGAGTCGCTCAACCTGGCGACCGCGGCGACCGTCTGCCTCTACGCGAGCTCGCGGGCGCAGCGGTGAGGCTGTTCGCCGCCGTCTTGCCGCCCGAGCACGTGCTCGATCACCTCGACCTCGCTCTCGCCTCCGTGCGCGGCGCCCCGTCCGGGCTGCCGTCGGCCGTGCGCTGGTCTGCCCGCGAGACCTGGCACCTCACGGTCGCGTTCTACGGGGACCTGCCCGACGGCGCGGTGCCGGGCCTGTCCGCCGACCTGGCCGAGGTGGCCGCGCGGACGGAGCCGTATGAGCTCGCCCTGCACGGTGCGGGTGTGTTCTCGCACCGGACCCTCTGGGTCGGCGTCGCCGGGGACCTCGCCGGACAGCGCGCGCTGAGCGTCGGGTGCGTCGAGGCGGGACAGAGCGCGGGCGCCGCCCCCGACAACCGCGCCCGGGACCGCCCGCACCTCACCGTCGGGCGAGTGCGTCCCGGTAGCGGTCCACCGCGCCGTCGGTCGTCGCGCTCCGACCGCCCGGGCCAGCGACCGGACGGCCACGGTCCCGACGACGAGGGAGTCGCCGCCGGCCTGGTGCGCGCACTCGCCGTGTACGACGGCCCGCGGTGGCAGGTCGACCACCTGCTGCTGGTGTCGTCGCGCCCGGGCGCCGGTCGCGGTGGCGGCCCGCTGTACGAGACGGTGGAGACCTTTGCGCTCGGCCGGTAGCCGTGACCGTGGCAGGATGAGCCCATGACATCGCGTGCGCAGGCGGCCGGTGGTCGCCGATTTCCCGGGCCCGTTCCCGGGCCGCGCTGACGCGCACCTGAGCAGGCCGTCCGCCGCTGGACAGGCCGCACAGTCCCGGATCGGGCGCCCCTAGACTTGTCCGCTGGTCGGCGCGCCCTCGCGCGCGGGCCTCGGCCGCGCCGTGTGCCGGCCGCCCAAGAACGCACTGGAAGGTCAGGATGTCCGACGACACCGCCCTGTCCCCGCTCGA
Organism: Cellulomonas sp. P5_E12; assembly: GCF_054049315.1. Classification (NCBI taxonomy): domain Bacteria; kingdom Bacillati; phylum Actinomycetota; class Actinomycetes; order Micrococcales; family Cellulomonadaceae; genus Cellulomonas; species Cellulomonas sp. P5_E12. The sequence goes on from NZ_JBFUMP010000025.1 coordinate 2,875, forward strand.
TGGCCCCGGCATCGAGTCCGCCGTCGAGGACGCGTTGAAGGCCCTCGCGGCCGCCGATGACCTCGACGCTCTGAAGTCCGCCCGGCTCGAGCACGTGGGGGAGCGCAGCCCGGTCGCGCTCGCCAACCGTGCCATCGGTGGCCTCGCCCCCGCCGACAAGGCCGTGGCCGGCAAGCTGCTGGGCCAGGCCAAAGGTCGCCTCGCGGCCGCGCTCGCCGAGCGGCAGGCCGAGCTCGAGGCCGAGCGCGATCTGCGCGTGCTCGTCGAGGAGTCCGTCGACGTCACGCTGCCGAGCGACCGGCGTCCGCGCGGCGCGCGGCACCCGCTGGAGACGCTGTCCGAGCGCATCGCCGACATCTTCGTGTCGATGGGCTGGGAGATCGCCGAGGGCCCCGAGGTCGAGGCGGAGTGGTTCAACTTCGACGCGCTGAACTTCGGCGTCGACCACCCCGCCCGGCAGATGCAGGACACGTTCTTCGTCGATCGGCCCGGCCTGGTGCTGCGCACCCACACGTCACCTGTGCAGGCGCGCACGCTGCTCGAGCGCGACCTGCCGGTCTACATCGCGTGCCCGGGCAAGGTGTTCCGCACCGACGAGCTGGACGCCACGCACACGCCCGTCTTCCACCAGGTCGAGGGCCTGGCGGTCGACAAGGGCCTGACGATGGCGCACCTCAAGGGGACGCTCGACCATTTCGCGCAGGCGATCTTCGGGCCCGAGGCTCGCACGCGCCTGCGGCCGTCGTTCTTCCCGTTCACCGAGCCCAGCGCGGAGATGGACCTCTGGTTCCCGCAGAAGAAGGGCGGGGCCGGCTGGATCGAGTGGGGCGGCTGCGGGATGGTCAACCCGAACGTGCTGCGTGCGTGCGGGGTCGACCCCGACGTCTACTCGGGCTTCGCGTTCGGCATGGGCATCGAGCGCACCCTGATGCTGCGCCACGGCATCGCTGACATGCACGACATGGTGGAGGGCGACGTCCGCTTCTCCACGCAGTTCGGGACGGAGATCTGATGCCGCGCATCCCCCTGACGTGGCTCGCCGAGCACGTCGAGCTCCCTGCGGGGCTGACGGCCGAGCAGCTCGCGGCGGACCTGGTCCGCGTCGGGCTCGAGGAGGAGGCGATCCACCCGGCTGCCGTGTCCGGTCCGCTGGTTGTCGGTCGCGTCGTCGAGGTCACGCCGGAGCCGCAGAAGAACGGCAAGACCATCAACTGGTGCCGGGTCGACGTGGGACCGGAGCACAACGAGGCCGGCGGCGACCCCCGGGGCATCGTGTGCGGCGCGCACAACTTCGTCGTGGGCGACAAGGTCGTCGTCGCGCTGCCCGGGGCGGTGCTGCCCGGGCCGTTCCCGATCGCGTCGCGCAAGACGTACGGGCACGTGTCGGACGGCATGATCTGCTCGGCCCGCGAGCTGGGGCTGGGCGAGGACCACGCCGGGATCATCGTGCTGGCCACCCTCGGGCTCGACCCCGAGATCGGCACCGACGCGCGTGAGCTCCTGGGCCTCGGCGACGAGGTGCTCGAGATCAACGTGACGCCCGACCGCGGGTACTGCTTCTCGATGCGCGGCGTGGCCCGCGAGTACAGCCTGTCGACGGGCGCCGCCTTCACCGACCACGGCCTGCCGACGACGGACCTGCCCCCCGTGGGCGGCGGCTTCGCGGTCGAGATCGACGACGCCGCTCCGCTGAACGGCGTCCCCGGAGCCGACCGGTTCGTCGCGCAGGTCGTGCGCGGTGTGCGGGCGAACGACCCGTCGCCCGCCTGGATGCAGCGCCGCCTGCAGCAGGTCGGCATGCGGCCGATCGGGCTCGCGGTCGACGTGACCAACTACGTGATGCTCGACCTGGGCCAGCCGCTGCACGCCTACGACCTGGCCCACCTGGCCGAGCCGATCGTCGTGCGGCGCGCCATCCCGGGCGAGCGGATCCGGACCCTCGACGACGTCGACCGTGTCCTGGACCCCGAGGACCTGCTCATCACCGACAGCCCCGACGGCGCGCGGGGGTCCCGACCCATCGGGCTCGCGGCCGTCATGGGCGGCGGGGACAGCGAGGTCGGCGCGGGGACCACCGATCTGCTGATCGAGGCGGCCCACTTCGACCCCACGACGGTCGCGCGCACCGCCCGCCGCCACAAGCTGCCGAGCGAGGCGGCCAAGCGGTTCGAGCGCGGCGCGGACCCCGCGCTGCCGCCGGTCGCCGTCGCGCGCGCGGTGGCGCTCCTCGTGGAGCTGGGCGGCGGCGTCGCGGACCCGCACCTCACGGATGTCGACGAGCGCGTGCCCGTGCCGGCGTTCGAGCTCGACCTCGCCCTGCCCGCGCGGCTCGTCGGCGTCGAGTACACGGCCGACGAGGTGCGCGAGACGCTCGTGTCGATCGGGTGCATCGTCGAGGACGCCGGGCCGGGCGCCGTCCGTGTGCAGCCGCCGTCGTGGCGGCCCGACCTCGTCGTCGGCGTCGACCTCGTGGAGGAGGTTGCCCGGCTGCGCGGGTACGACGCAATCCCGTCGATCGTGCCCGCGGCGCCGGCCGGCGCCGGCCTGACGGCGGGGCAGCGGACCCGTCGCTCGGTCGCGCGCGCCCTGGCGGAGTCGGGTCTGGTGGAGGTGCTCAGCTACCCGTTCGTCGGCGCCGCCCAGCTGGACGCGCTCGGCCTGCCGGCGGACGACGACCGGCGCCGGGCCGTCCGCCTGGTCAACCCGATCTCCGACGAGCAGCCGTTCATGCGGACGAACCTGCTGGTCACGCTGCTGGACACGGCGCGTCGCAACGTCGCCCGTGGTGCCGGCGACGTGGCGGTCTTCGAGCTCGGCCTGGTCACGCGGCCGGTCGTCGACGCGCCGGCGGCTCCGCAGCTGCCCGGCGGCGTCCGGCCGTCCGATGAGGACCTCGCCGCCCTCGACGCGGCCGTGCCACCGCAGCCTCGCCGGGTCGCGGGCGTGCTCGCCGGCCTGCGCGAGCCCGCGGGCTGGTGGGGGGCGGGGCGGCGCGCCGACCACACCGACGCCATCGCGTTCGCCCGGCTCGTGGCCGACGTGGTCGGCGTCGAGCTGGTCGCCGCGGCTGATGCCGAGCACGCACCGTGGCACMCCGGGCGGTGCGCGCGCCTGAGCACGGTCGACGGCACGCTCGTCGGCCACGCGGGCGAGCTGCACCCGAACGTGGTGACGGCCGTCGGGCTCCCCACCCGCGCGTCGGCGTTCGAGCTCGACCTCGACGTGCTGCTGGCCGCGGCGTCCCCCGAGCCGTTGCAGGCCGTTCCGGTGTCGACGTTCCCCGTCGCCAAGGAGGACGTCGCCCTGGTGGTCGACTCGAGCGTGCCCGCGGCCGACGTTCTGCACGCCGTGCGGGTCGGCGCGGCGGCGAGCCCGGCCGGCGACGTGGTCGAGGAGGTCCGGCTRTTCGACGTGTACACCGGCTCACAGGTGGGCGACGACCACAAGTCGCTCGCGTTCTCGCTGCGCCTCCGTGCCGACGACCGGACGCTCACCGCGCAGGAGACCGCCGCCGTCCGTGAGGCGGTCGTCGCTGAGGCGAACCGCAGGTTCGGGGCGACGCTGCGCGCCTGACCCGAGCAGACCGAGGCCTCCGCGACCCCATGGTCGCGGAGGCCTCGGCGCGTCGGAGGCCCCACGACCGCTGTCATGGGACGAGTTCACGCAATAGTTACCTGCGAGTAGTTGCGGCAAATCGGACGATCCCGGAAGGTGGTCCGAGGCCGCTACGAGCGGCCACTGACGTGTCCCGACGAAGGAGACCTCCACGTGCGCCGTGCCATGAAGTCGTTCAGCGGGGGCGTCGCAGCCCTCGCTCTCGCGTTGACGGGCGGTGTGATCGTGGCCGGCTCTGCCCAGGCCTCGGTCGGCACGACGCCACGGGTCCTGATCAACGAGGTGTACGGAGGCGGCGGCAACAACGGCGCCACCTTCACCAACGACTTCATCGAGCTGGTGAACGCGAGCCCCGAGCCGGTGGACGTCACGGGCTGGTCGGTCCAGTACGCGTCCTCGGCGGGCGTGATCTGGCAGACGACGCCGTTGACCGGCGTGATCGCCCCCGGCGCCGCCTACGTCGTCGTGGAGGCCGCGGGTGCGGCCGGGACGACGCCGGTGACCGGCAGCGCGACGGGCACGATCCCGATGAGCGGGACGGCGGGCAAGGTCGCGCTCGTGTCCTCGACGACGGCCCTGGCGTGCGGGGGCGTCGAGTGCGCGGCACTGGCTCCCGTCGTCGACCTCGTCGGATACGGCTCGGCCGCCACCGGGTACGCGGGCAGCGGGCCGGCGCTCGGTGCCTCCAACACCCAGGCGGTGACACGCAACGCCACGCTGACCAACACGGCGGACAACGCGGCCGACTTCGCCGCGGCCGCCCCTACACCGGGCGTCGTCGGCAGCATCCCGCCGGCCACCCCGACGGCGGCGACGATCGCCGAGATCCAGGGCCCGGGCGCCACCTCGCCGCTCGCCGGGACGACCGTGACCACGGACGGCGTCGTCACCGCGGCCTACCCGACGGGCGGCCTGAGCGGCTACGTCATCCAGACTCCGGGCTCGGGCGGCGCCAGCGACGCGACGCCGGGCGCGTCCGACGCGGTCTTCGTCTTCTCGTCCGCGACGGCCGGCTCGGTCGCGATCGGTGACCACGTCCAGGTGACCGGCGCCGTCTCCGAGTTCAACGGGCTCACGGAGGTGACGGTCGCCGCGGCGACAGGCCTCGTGAAGCTTGACCCCGCCGCCGCGGTGACGCCGGTCTCGGGCACGTGGCCGACCACCGACGCCGCGCGCGAGGCGCTCGAGTCGATGCTGTTCCAGCCCACCGGCGACCTGACGATCTCCAACACGTACTCCACGAACCAGTACGGCGAGGTGGGCCTCGCGGCGGGGACGCTCCCGCTGATCCAGCCCACCGAGGTCGGCCGTCCGGGCTCGGCCGAGGCGGCCGCCGCCGTCGCGGACAACGCAGCCCGCGGCGTCGTGCTCGACGACGGGTCGTCCACCAACTTCCTGTCGGCGGCCAACTCAGGCCTCACGCCGCCGTACGTCTCGCTGACCAACCCGGTCCGCGTGGGCGCGGCCGCGACGATCACCGCCCCGGTCGTCGTCGACTACCGGAACAACGTCTGGAAGCTCAACCCGACGCAGCCGGGGCCGGCGGCCGTCACGTTCGAGAACGACCGGACGAAGGCCCCGGCGGCGGTCGGCGGTGACCTGAAGATCGCCTCGTTCAACGTGCTCAACTACTTCACGACCCTGGGCGCGACGACCGCCGGCTGCACGTCGTACAACGACCGCACCGGCGACCCCGTCACCGTCAACACGGGCTGCGCGCCGCGCGGCGCGTGGGACCCGGCGGACCTCCAGCGGCAGCAGGACAAGATCGTTGCCGCGATCAACGCGCTCGACGCCGACGTCGTCGGCCTCCTCGAGATCGAGAACTCGGCGACCGTCGACGGGGTGGCCGACGAGGCGCTCGGCACGCTGGTCGCCGCCTTGAACAAGGCAGCAGGCTCGGACGTGTGGGCGTTCGTCCCGTCGTCGACGGACCTGCCCCCGGCCGCCGAGATGGACGTCATCACCAACGCGCTGATCTACAAGCCCGCCGCGGTCGAGCGGACGGGGGAGTCGCGTGCCCTGGGTGACCAGAGCGATGACAACGAGGCGTTCGGTAACGCGCGCGAGCCGATCGGCCAGGTCTTCACGCCGGTCGGCGGGGGCGAGCCGTTCTTCGTCGCCGTCAACCACTTCAAGTCCAAGGGCTCGGCGGGTCCGTGGCCGGGCGACGCCGACACCGGTGACGGGCAGGGCGCCTCGAACGAGTCGCGCGTCCGTCAGGCCGAGGCGCTGCGCGACTGGATCCCGACGGTGCAGGGCGCCGCGACGTCGGTCGCGCTGGTCGGCGACTTCAACTCGTACACGCTCGAGGACCCGCTGCAGACGCTGTACGACGCCGGCTACACCGACGCCGCGACGGCGCTCGCCGACGGCCAGTACTCGTACTCGTTCAGTGGCCTGACGGGCTCGCTCGACCACGTGCTGCTCAACGGCCCCGCCCTGAAGCGGGCCACGGGCGCGGACATCTGGGAGATCAACGCCGAGGAGTCCATCGCGCTCGAGTACGACCGGTACAACTACCACGGCACGCTCTACTACGCGCCGGACGCGTACCGGTCCTCCGACCACGACCCGGTCGTCGTCGGCCTGGTGAACGGTGCGGCCAAGCCCGTCAACCTCACGCTGCTCGACATCAACGACTTCCACGGGCGCATCGACGCCAACACGGTGAAGTTCGCGGGCACAGTGGAGAAGGAGAAGGCGGCGGCCGTCGCGGCCGGCGGCCCGGTGGCGTTCGTCTCCGCGGGCGACAACATCAGCGCGTCGCTGTTCGCCTCGGCCGTCCAGCAGGACCAGCCGACGATCGACGTGCTCAACGCGCTCGAGCTCAACGCGTCGGCGGTGGGCAACCACGAGTTCGACAAGGGGTTCACGGACCTCACGGACCGCGTCATGAAGAACGCGAAGTGGGACTACCTCGGAGCGAACGTCTACCTCAAGGGCACCACGACGCCGGCGCTGCCGGAGTACTCGATCCTCGACATGGACGGCGTCAAGGTCGGCGTCATCGGCGCGGTGACGGGGGAGACCCCGTCGCTGGTCAGCCCCGGCGGCATCACGCAGATCGACATCGGTGATCCGGTCGACGCCGTCAACCGCGTGGCCGCGCAGCTCAGCGACGGCAACGAGGCCAACGGCGAGGCCGACGTCCTCGTGGCCAGCTATCACGAGGGCGCCAGCGAGGGTCTGCCCACGGGCACCCTCGAGGACGAGGTGGCCCAGGGCGGAGCGTTCGCCAAGATCGTCGACCAGACGGCGGCCAGCGTGGACGCGATCTTCACCGGTCACACGCACCAGCAGTACGCGTGGGCCGGACCGGTCCCGGGCGAGCCCGGGAAGACCCGCCCGGTCCTGCAGACGGGCAGCTACGGCGAGTACATCGGCGAGGTCGTGCTGACGTTCGACCCGAGCACCGGCGAGGTCACGGCGCACACGCAGAAGAACGTGCCGCGCCTGGCCCCGCCGACCGGCACCTCCGAGGCGGCGTTCGCCGCGCAGCTGGTCGCCGCGTACCCGCGCGTCGCGCAGGTGGACAAGATCGTCACGGCAGCGCTCGCGTACGCCAGCACGGTCGGGTCGGTCCCGGTGGGCTCGGTCAAGGCCGACATCACCACCGCCTTCACCGGGGGGACCTACGGTCCGACGGGCTACACGGCCCCGACGACCGCGCGTGACGACCGGGCCAGCGAGTCGAGCCTCGGCGACCTCGTCGCCAACGCGCTGCGGGACACCCTCGCCCCGGCGAACCTGGGCGGCGCCGAGATCGGCGTCGTCAACCCGGGTGGGTTGCGGGCCGAGCTCTACTACGCCCCGGACGGCGTCGTCACGACGGCTGAGGCCAACAGCGTGCTGCCGTTCGTCAACAACCTCTGGACGACGTCGCTCACGGGCGCCCAGTTCAAGGTGATGCTCGAGCAGCAGTGGCAGACGAACGCGGACGGCACCATCCCGACGCGGCCGTACCTCCAGCTGGGGTTGTCGGACAACGTGACGTACACGTACGACGCCGCAGCAGCCGCGGGATCGCACATCACGTCCATCACGGTGAACGGCAAGCCGATCGACCCGGCGGCGAGCTACCGGGTCGGCACCTTCTCGTTCCTGACGACGGGTGGCGACAACTTCCGCGTCGTGGCCCAGGGCACGGACGCCCGCGACTCGGGCCTCGTCGACCGGGACGGCTGGATCGCCTACCTGCAGGCGCACCCGGGCCTGACCCCGGACTTCGCCCGCCAGGCGGTCGGCGTGCCGACGGTGCCGTCGACGGTCACGGCCGGCGACACGCTGGCGTTCCCGGTGACCAAGCTGGACCTGACGAGCCTCGGCTCGCCGTTGAACACCAGCCTGGACGTCCGGCTCGACGGCACGTCCATCGGGACCGCAGCCGTGAGCGGCGGCAACGCGAACGTCTCGGTGACCATCCCGGCGGCCACGGACGCGGGGGCGCACACCCTCACGCTCGTGGCGAGCCCGAGCGGCACCACTGTGACGCTCCCGCTCACCGTCGAGGCGGACATCCCGTCGTCGACCACCACGCTCACCGCCTCGTCGCCGAGCCAGGTGTTCGGGTCGTCGCAGCGGGTCACGCTCACCGCGGCGGTCTCGGCCGACGTCGCCGTGACCGGGTCCGTGGAGTTCGTCGCGGGTGACACCGTGCTCGGCTCGGCGCCGCTGCAGGGCGGCACCGCGACGCTGCGGCTCCCGTCGACGACACCCGCGGGTATCTACGACGTGGTCGCGCGGTTCGCCGGCGACGACACCGTGACCGGCTCGGAGTCGGCGCCGGTGACCGTCGTGGTGAACAAGGTGACGACGACGACCGGGTTGTCCGTGACGCGCGGCGTCCTGTTCATCCCGTCGATCGCCTTCGCGACGGTCTCGTCCGACATCGGTCGGGTCCCGTCCGGCACGATCGAGATCCGCGAGGGGAGCACGGTCGTCAAGCGCCTGAACGTGGTGCTGGGCATCGCCGTCGGCACGGTCCCGTCGGGTAAGCACACCTACACGGCGACGTTCGTCCCTGCCGACACGGCCAACGTGTCGCCGAGCACGAGCGCGCCGGTCAGCACCCGCTGATCGCACGCACGACGGCCCGCGCCCGGCACCGGGCGCGGGCCTTCGTGTCTCTAGACGTAGTCGTGGGCACGTATTGCCAAGCGCCGGCTCAGCCGACCTCGCGGGACAGCAGCGCGACGACGACGGAGCCGCCCTTGGTCGCCTGCTCGCCGACGCGCTGGAAGCCGAGCCGCTCGTGGAACGCGAGCGACTGCGGGTTCGGCGGCTCGAGGTTGACCTCGCAGGTCACGACGCCCAGGCCGAGCTCGCGCGCCCGGTCCTCGACCGCCGCGTACAGCGAGCGACCGATGCCGCGCCCGTGCGCGTCGGGCGCGACCACGATCCGGTCGACGTACAGCGAGCCCGGCACATGCGTCGAGAACCAGCGGTAGTTCTCGCTCGCGTACTCGGCGCCCGGCGCCAGGGCGAGGACGAAGCCGGCGGCCACGCCGTCGATCTCGGCGACGAGCGCGAGGTCGCAGACCGGGACGTGGGCGGTGAGCCCCTCCAGGCCGAGGGCGTTGACCGCGGGCACGGCGGCGTCGTTGAGCTCGGCCAGCGCGGGCAGGTCCGACGCGGCGACCCGTCGCAGGGTCAGATCGCGCACGAGGCGTCGACGCAGGCCGCCGCGTCGGGGTCCGCGGTGGCGAGCGTCTGGAGCGGGTTCGCCTCGCGCCAACCGGCCTCGAGCAGCTGCGTGAAGACCTCGGCGGGCTGCGCGCCGGAGACGGCGACGCGACGGTCGACGACGAAGAACGGCACACCGGTCACGCCGAGCGCGCGCGCCTCGTCCTCGTCGGCGCGCACGGCGTCCGCGTGCGCGCCGCCGTCCAGGGCGGTCCGCACGGCATCGGCGTCGAGCCCGGCGCCGGTGACGAGCCGCACGAGGGTCTCGTCGTCGCCMAGGTCCGCGCCGTGCTCGAAGTGCGCCGAGAACAGCGCCTCGAGCGTGCGCTCGGCCAGCTCGGCGCCGCCGGTCTCCCGCGCGAGGTGCACCAGGCGGTGCGCCGCGAAGGTGTTGACGGCGAGCGCCCGGTCGAAGTCGTAGGCCAGGTCCTCGCCCGCGGCCACCGCGGTGACCTGGGCGAACATCTGCTTCACCCGGTCGATCGGGATGCCCTTGTGCTCGGCCAGCGCGTCCATCTCGGGCCGCCCGGGCCCGACCGGCGTGCTCGGCGACAGCTCGTACGAGCGCCAGGTCACCTCGACGTGGTCGCGGTGCGGGAAGTCGGCCAGGGCAGTCGTGAAGCGGCGCTTCCCGATGTAGCACCACGGGCAGGCGATGTCGGACCAGACCTCCACGTTCAGCGTGCGGACGGGGGACAGGACAGGGATCGTCACGGGAGCAGCAGGACCTTTCCGGTCGTGGAGCGCGACTCGAGCGCGCGGTGGGCCTCGGCCGCGTCGGCCAGGGGGTAGGTGGCGCCGACGCGCACGTCGAGCTCGCCCGCGCGGACCGCGTCGAACAGCTCCCGGGAGCGCCAGGTCAGCTCCTCGCGGGTGGCCGTGTGGTCGTCGAGCTTGGGTCGGGTGAGGAAGACGGACCCCGCGGCGTTGAGCCGCTGCGGGTCGAGCGGCGGGACGGCGCCGGAGGAGGCGCCAAACAGGACGAGCGTGCCGCGGCGGTGCAGCGACGCCAGCGAGGCGTCGAACGTGTCCTTGCCGACGGAGTCGAAGACGGCGTGCACCCCGCGGCGGGCGGTCAGGGCGCGGACCTCGGCGGGCAGGTCGCGGGTCAGGTCGTCCAGCTCGCGATACCGGATGACGTCGGCGGCCCCGGCCTCGCGCGCGAGCCGCTCCTTCTCGACGCTGCCGACGGTGGCGATGACGCGGGCGCCGCGGCGGGAGGCGAGCTGGGTGAGCAGCAGACCCACGCCGCCGGCCGCGGCGTGCACGAGCACGTCGTGCCCCTGCTGCACGGGGAACGTCGAGGTGACCAGGTAGTGGGCGGTCATGCCCTGCAGCGGGAGCGCGGCGGCGACGTGGTCGGAGACGCCCTCGGGCACGAGCAGCGCCTGCGACTCGCGAACGGTCAGCAGCTCGGCGTACGAGCCCGGCGAGGCCGACCACGCGACCCGGTCGCCGACGGCGATCTCGCTGACCTCGGTACCCGTCGCCACGACCACGCCGGCGCCCTCCGAGCCCACGAGGTGCGGGAACGGGATCTTGTACGCGCCGGAGCGGCGGTAGGTGTCGATGAAGTTGACGCCGGCGGCGGCGACGCGGACGAGGATCTCGTCGGCGGCCGGCTCGGGGTCGGGGAGGTCGACCAGCTGGAGGACGTCGGGACCGCCCGGGGCGGTGGCCTGGATCGCGCGCACGGTGGCGCAACGCGGCGGCGTCCGATCCGCATTCCCGGACACGGGGTTCGTATCTTCGTACACGCGCGTGTATGTTCATGCACATGACGTTCACGGTCGCGGTCGCGGGTGCCAGCGGGTATGCCGGCGGCGAGATGCTCCGCGTGCTCCTCGCCCATCCCGAGGCCCGCATCGGGACGCTCACCGCGCACTCGAACGCGGGCAGCCTGCTGGGTGCGCACCAGCCGCACCTGCGCTCGCTAACCGACCGCGTGCTGCAGCCGACGGGTGTCGACGCGCTCGCGGGCCACGACGTCGTCGTGCTCGCCCTCCCGCACGGAGCCAGCGGCGCGATCGCCGCGGAGCTCGAGGCGCTCGGTGACGGGGCCGTCGTGGTCGACCTCGGTGCGGACCACCGGCTCGTCGACGCCGCCGACTGGGAGGCGTTCTACGGGAGCGCGCACGCCGGCACCTGGCCCTACGGCCTGCCCGAGCTGTTGCACCCGGGCGAGCGGACGGCGCAGGCTCAGCGAGCGGTCCTCGCCGGCGCGCGGCGGATCGCGGTGCCCGGCTGCAACGTCACCGCCGTGTCGCTCGGTCTGCAGCCGGGCGTGGCCGCCGGGCTCCTCGAGCCGACCGACCTCGTCGCCGTGCTGGCGAACGGCTACTCGGGCGCGGGGAAGTCGCTCAAGACCCACCTGCTGGCCAGCGAGGCGCTCGGCTCCGCGCAGCCGTACGCGGTCGGCGGCACCCACCGGCACATCCCCGAGATCGCGCAGAACCTGCGGTCCGCCGGTGCCGACGAGGTGACCATCTCGTTCACGCCGACGCTCGTGCCGATGGCGCGCGGGATCCTGGCGACGGCGACGGCCCGCCTCGCCGCCGGCGTCGACCCGAGCGCGGTCCGCGCGGCGTGGGAGGAGACCTACGCCGACGAGCCGTTCGTCCAGCTGCTGCCCGAGGGGCAGTGGCCGACGACGGCTGCGACGCTGGGGGCCAACACCGCGCTCGTTCAGGTGGCCGTCGACGAGCGCGCCGGCCGCGTCGTCACCGTCACGGCGATCGACAACCTGGTCAAGGGCACCGCCGGTGGCGCCCTGCAGTCCCTCAACCTCGCGCTCGGGCTGCCCGAGACGCTTGGCCTCCCTCTGGACGGAGTTTCACCGTGAGCGTGGACGTGCTTAACGACTCAGTCGACCTGCCGTCGCCCGGCGTCACCGCCGCGGCGGGATTCCGTGCGTCCGGCGTCGTGGCCGGGCTCAAGGGATCGGGCCGTCCCGACCTCGCCCTCGTGGTCAACGACGGACCGTCGCAGGCGGCCGCCGCCGTATTCACGACGAACCGCGTCGTCGGCGCCCCGGTGGTCTGGTCCCGGCAGGCCGTCGCGGACGGCGTCGTGAGCGCGGTCGTCCTCAACTCCGGCGGTGCCAACGTCTGCACCGGGCCCGAGGGCTTCCAGGACACGCACGCCACGGCCGAGAAGGTCGGCGCAGCCCTGGAGATCTCGGCCGGCGACGTCGTCGTCTGCTCGACCGGCCTGATCGGCGAGCGGCTGCCCATCGACACGCTGCTCGCCGGCGTCGACCTCGCCGTGGAGGCGCTCTCGCCCGACGGCGGCCCGGACGCCGCGATCGCGATCATGACCACCGACACCGTCCCCAAGACCGCCCACATGCACATCGACGGCGACCGCGGGAAGTGGACCATCGGCGGCATGGCCAAGGGCGCGGGGATGCTCGCCCCCGGCCTCGCCACGATGCTCTGCGTCATCACCACGGACGCCGTCATCGACGCCGAGACCGCCGCGGCCGCGCTGCGCACGGCGACGTCCGAGACCTTCGACCGCATCGACTCCGACGGCTGCATGTCGACGTCCGACACCGTGACGCTCCTGGTCTCGGGCGCCAGCCGCTCGGTCCCCGACCCCGCGGGCTTCACCGCGGCGCTGACCCAGGTGTGCGGCGAGCTCGCGCGCGCCCTGGTGGCCGACGCCGAGGGCGCGACGCACGACATCGCCGTGACGGTCATGGGCGCGGAGACCCAGGACGCCGCGCTCGCGGTCGCCCGGGCCGTGACCCGGTCCAACCTGTTCAAGGCGGCGATGTTCGGCAACGACCCCAACTGGGGCCGCGTMCTGGCGCAGGTCGGGACCGTGCCGGAGAGCGTCGCCGCGTTCGACCCCGACCGGCTCGACGTCTCGATCAACGGCGTCCAGGTGTGCAAGGCGGGTGCCGCGTTCCGGCCCCGCTCCGAGGTGAACCTGGCCGCGAGCCGCGAGGTCCGCGTGCTCATCGACCTGCACGCGGGGTCCGAGCTGGTCACGGTCTGGACCAACGACCTCACCCACGACTACGTCCTCGAGAACAGCGCGTACTCCACATGACCGACTTCACGTTCAACACCCGCACGGACCTGCGCGCCGACCAGAAGGCGGAGGTCCTCATCGAGGCCCTCCCGTGGCTGCAGAAGTTCGCGGGCGCGCTCGTCGTCGTGAAGTACGGCGGCAACGCGATGATCGACGAGGAGCTCAAGCGGGCGTTCGCGCAGGACATGGTCTTCCTGCGCCAGGTCGGGCTCAAGCCGGTCGTCGTGCACGGCGGGGGACCGCAGATCAACGCCATGCTCGACCGCCTCGGCATCGAGTCGGAGTTCCGCGGCGGGCTGCGCGTGACCACGCCCGAGGCGATGGACGTCGTGCGGATGGTGCTCACCGGACAGGTCTCGCGCGAGCTCGTCGGGCTGCTCAACGCCCACGGCCCGCACGCCGTCGGGCTGTCGGGGGAGGACGGCGGCCTCTTCCAGGCCCGGCGTCGCACCGCGGTGATCGACGGCGAGAACGTCGACATCGGCCTCGTCGGCGACGTCGTCAAGGTCAACCCGGGCGCCGTGCTGGACCTGCTCGACGCCGGACGGATCCCCGTGGTCTCCACGGTCGCGCCCGACCTCGACGACCCGACGACCGTGCTCAACGTCAACGCCGACACCGCCGCGGCCGCGCTCGCGGTGGCCCTCGGCGCGCGCAAGCTCATCGTCCTCACGGACGTCGAGGGCCTGTACACCAGGTGGCCGGACAAGGGCTCGCTCGTGCGCCGCCTGAGCGCCAGCTCCCTCGCGGAGATGCTGCCGGGTCTCGACGCCGGCATGCGCCCGAAGATGGAGGCCTGCTGGCGTGCGGTCGAGGGGGGCGTCGGCCGTGCCCACGTCATCGACGGCCGCTCCCCGCACTCGATCCTGGTGGAGGTGTTCACCAGCGACGGCATCGGCACCATGGTCCTGCCCGACGAGGAGCCCGCCGACGCCCCCTTCACAGCCCCGATCCCCGTCATTCCCCACGATCCCGAGGTGACCGCATGACCGTCGAGAACGTCCGGGCCAGGCACCGGTCGCCCGAGGCCCCCGACGCGACGCTCCCGGTGCCCGCGACCGACGGCTCGGTCGCCCAGTGGACCGACCGCTACACGCACGCGCTGATGGACACGTTCGGTGCGCCRCAGCGCGTGCTGGTCCGCGGCGAGGGCGCCTACGTGTGGGACGCCGACGGGAAGCGGTACCTCGACCTCCTCGGAGGCATCGCGGTGAACTCCCTCGGCCACGCGCACCCCACGCTGACCGCGGCGATCAGCGCGCAGCTGGGCACGCTCGGCCACGTCTCCAACTTCTTCGCCAGCCCCACGCAGATCGCCTTCGCGGAGCGGCTGCTCGGCCTCGCGGGCGCCCCGGCCGGCTCGCGCGTGTTCCTCACCAACTCCGGCACGGAGGCCAACGAGGCCGCGTTCAAGCTCGCCCGCCGCAACGGCGGCACCGATCGGCCGCGCATCCTCGCGCTCGAGGGCTCGTTCCACGGGCGTTCCATGGGCGCGCTGGCGCTCACGCACAAGGCCGCGTACCGCGAGCCGTTCGAACCCCTGCCCGGCGGTGTCGAGTTCGTGCCGTTCGGCGACGCCGACGCACTCGAGGCGGCCTTCGCGCAGGACGGCGATCGGGTCGCGGCCCTGTTCGTCGAGCCGCTCCAGGGCGAGGCCGGCGTGCGGCCGCTCCCGGCCGGCTACCTGGCGCTCGCCCGGAGGCTGACGGCCGAGCACGGCGCCCTGCTGATCCTCGACGAGGTGCAGACCGGCATGGGCCGCACCGGCGCCTGGTTCGCGCACCAGCACCCGCACATCGGCGGCGGCATCGTGCCCGACGCCGTGACCGTGGCGAAGGGGCTCGGCGGAGGGTTCCCCGTCGGCGCCCTCATCGCGTACGGCGAACCGACGGCGACGCTGCTCGGCCGCGGTCAGCACGGCACCACGTTCGGCGGCAACCCCGTCGCGTCCGTGGCGGGTCTGGCCACGATCGCCGTGATCGAGCGCGACGGCCTGCTGCCCCACGTCGCGGAGCTCGGGGCGTCCCTGCGCGGAAGGATCGCCGGCCTCGGGCACCCGCTCGTCGGCGAGGTCCGCGGTGAAGGCTTCCTCATCGGGATCGAGCTCACGGCGCCGGTCGCCGCGGAGGTCGCCGCGCGCGCCCTCGAGGCCGGGTTCATCGTCAACCCCTGCACGCCGACGACGATCCGGCTCGCGCCGCCTTTCCTGCTCACCGAGGACCAGGCCGGCACGTTCGTCGACTTCCTCGCGAGCCTCCCGCGGGACCTGTCATGAGCCGTCCATGTGCTCTCCGAGACCTCGTCGGGGGTGACGTCGCGTGACCCGCCACTTCCTCCGCGACGACTGTGCTCCTCGCGACCTCGTCGGGGGTGACCTCGCGTGACCCGCCACTTCCTCCGCGACGACGACCTCAGCCCCCGCGACCAGCGCGAGATCCTCGAGCTCGCGCTCGCCTTCCGCGACGACCGCTTCATCCGGACGCCGCTCACGGGCCCGCGCGCGGTCGCGGTCATCTTCGACAAGCCCACCCTGCGCACCCAGGTCTCGTTCACGGCCGGCATCGCGGAGCTCGGCGGTTTCCCGCTGAGCGTCGACGGCAAGCTCGCCCGGATCGGCGAGCGCGAGTCG
The DNA here is from genome assembly GCF_054049315.1 of Cellulomonas sp. P5_E12. NCBI lineage: Bacteria > Bacillati > Actinomycetota > Actinomycetes > Micrococcales > Cellulomonadaceae > Cellulomonas > Cellulomonas sp. P5_E12. The sequence continues at coordinate 18,842 of NZ_JBFUMP010000025.1, forward strand.
ATCGAGGACACCGCGCGGGTGCTCGGCCGGCAGGTGGCCGCGATCGTCTGGCGGACGTTCTCCCAGCACCGTCTCGAGCAGATGGCCGAGCACGCGGGCGTGCCCGTGGTGAACGCGCTGACCGACAGCTTCCACCCGTGCCAGATCCTCGCCGACCTCGCGACGATCGCGCAGCACCGCGGCGGCGTCGCGGGGCTGCCGGGTTGCACGCTCGCGTACGTCGGCGACGGCGCCAACAACATGTCGCACTCGTACCTGCTCGGCGGCGCGACGGCCGGGCTGCACGTGCGGATCGGCACCCCCGAGGGCTACCTCCCGGACGCGTCGATCCTCGCGGACGCGGCCGCGATCGCCCGCGGCACGGGCGGGTCGGTGACCGTGGTGCACTCGATCGCCGAGGCCGTGACGGGCGCGGACGTCGTCGCCACCGACACCTGGGTCTCGATGGGCCAGGAGGCCGAGGCGGCCGACCGGGAGACGCCGTTCGTGCCGTTCCGGGTCGACGCGGCCGCGATGGCCCTCGCGCGGCCGGACGCGCTCGTCCTGCACTGCCTGCCCGCCTACCGGGGCAAGGAGATCACCGCCGAGGTGCTGGACGGTCCGCAGTCGGTCGTCTGGGACGAGGCGGAGAACCGTCTGCACGCCCAGAAGGCCCTGCTCAGCTGGCTCGTGGAGAGCGCGTGAGCGTCACGGTCCCGCACACCAAGGCCGCGCGGCACGCGCTCGTCACCGCGCTGCTCACGCGCGGCACGGTCCACTCGCAGCAGCAGCTCGCCGAGCTGCTCACCGCCGAGGGCGTCACCGTCACGCAGGCGACGCTCTCGCGCGACCTGGTCGAGCTGCGCGCGGTGAAGATCCGCACGCCGTCCGGCGCCCTCGCGTACGCGGTGCCGGCCGAGGGCGGGTTGCGCACCCCGGCGGCGGGACCGGACGACGAGATGCTCGCCGCCCGCCTMGCCCGGCTGTGCGCCGAGCTCCTGGTGACCGCGGAGGCGTCGGGCAACCTCGTCGTCCTGCGCACGCCGCCGGGCGCCGCGCAGTTCCTCGCCTCGGCCATCGACCACTCGATCCTGCCGGCGATCCTGGGCACGATCGCCGGCGACGACACGGTCCTGGTCATCGCCCGCGAGGGCGAGACCGGTACGGCGCTCGCCGCACGCTTCCTCGCGCTGGCCACCGACGCGCCGTCGCGCGGCCGTCCGTCAGACTGACCCCCAGACCTTCATTCCTGCAGCACGCACACATCGAAGAGAGAAGAACATGACTGAGCGCGTCGTCCTCGCCTACTCCGGCGGCCTGGACACCTCCGTGGGCATCGGCTGGATCGCCGAGGCCACCGGTGCCGAGGTGATCGCCGTGGCGGTCGACGTCGGCCAGGGCGGCGAGGACCTCAACGTGATCCGTCAGCGCGCCCTCGACTGCGGCGCCGTGGAGGCGTACGTCGCCGACGCCCGCGACGAGTTCGCCACCGAGTACTGCATGCCGGCCCTCAAGGCCAACGCGCTCTACCTCGACCGCTACCCGCTGGTCTCGGCGCTCTCCCGCCCGGTCATCGTCAAGCACCTGGTCCGCGCTGCCCGCCAGTTCGGCGCGACGACGGTCGCCCACGGCTGCACCGGCAAGGGCAACGACCAGGTCCGCTTCGAGGTCGGCATCACGTCGCTGGCACCCGACCTCACCTGCCTCGCGCCGGTCCGGGACCTCGCCCTGACGCGCGACAAGGCCATCGAGTTCGCGACGCGCAACGCGCTCCCGATCGAGACGACGAAGCACAACCCGTTCTCCATCGACCAGAACGTCTGGGGCCGCGCTGTCGAGACCGGCTTCCTCGAGGACATCTGGAACGGCCCGACGAAGGACGTCTACACGTACACCGACGACCCGACGTTCCCGCCGGTCGCCGACGAGGTCGTCATCACGTTCGAGGCGGGCGTCCCGGTCGCTCTCGACGGCATCCCGGTCACGCCGCTGCAGGCGATCCAGGAGATGAACCGCCGCGCCGGCGCACAGGGCATCGGCCGGATCGACATCGTCGAGGACCGGCTCGTCGGCATCAAGTCCCGCGAGGTCTACGAGGCCCCCGGCGCGATCGCCCTCATCGCGGCGCACCAGGAGCTGGAGAACGTCACGGTCGAGCGCGAGCAGGCGCGGTTCAAGCGGGGCGTCGAGCAGCGCTGGACCGAGCTGGTCTACGACGGCCAGTGGTTCTCGCCGTTGAAGAAGTCGCTCGACGTGTTCGTCGACGACACGCAGCGCTACGTGTCCGGCGACGTGCGGATCGTCCTGCACGGCGGGCGCGCGACCGTCACGGGCCGCCGCTCGGACGCGAGCCTGTACGACTTCAACCTCGCGACGTACGACACCGGCGACACGTTCGACCAGGCCGCCGCCAAGGGCTTCATCGAGATCTACGGACTGTCCTCCAAGCTCGCCGCGGCGCGCGACGTGCGGTTCGGCAACGGCGTGGACCTCGGCACGCAGGGCGGGATCAGTGGCTGACCAGCAGCCCGAGGCGGTCACGACGACGTCCGGCGCCGCGGTTCAGGCGCCGGGCAGCGTCTCGCTGTGGGGCGGCCGGTTCGCCGGCGGCCCGTCGCAGGCGCTCCAGGCGCTGTCGCAGTCGACGCACTTCGACTGGCGGCTCGCCGGGCACGACATCTCCGGTTCCGTCGCGCACGCCCGCGTCCTGCACGCTGCGGGGCTGCTGACGGCCGACGAGCTCGCGGGCATGGTGGACGCGCTCGAGCGGCTGCGCGCGGACGTCGCCAGCGGCGACTTCCTGCCCGTGCTGGAGGACGAGGACGTGCACACCGCCCTCGAGCGCGGGCTCATCGAGCGCGCGGGCGCCGAGCTCGGCGGCAAGCTCCGCGCGGGCCGCTCCCGCAACGACCAGATCGCCACGCTCGTGCGGATGTACCTGCGTGACGAGGCCCGCACCCTCGCCGGGCTCGTGCTCGACGTCGTCGACGCCCTCGTCGCGCAGGMCACCGCCGCCGGCGAGGCACCGATGCCGGGCCGCACGCACCTGCAGCACGCGCAGCCGGTCCTGCTCGCGCACCACCTGCTGGCCCACGCCTGGCCGCTCATGCGCGACGTCGACCGCTGGATCTCCTGGGACGGCCGGGCGGCGTTCTCGCCCTACGGCTCCGGTGCGCTCGCGGGTTCGTCCCTGGGCCTGGACCCGGCCGCCGTGGCCGAGGAGCTGGGCTTCGTCGGCCCGGTCGAGAACTCGATCGACGGCACGGCCTCGCGCGACGTCGTGGCGGAGTTCGCGTTCGTCGCGGCCATGCTCGCCGTCGACGTCTCGCGGCTCGCCGAGGAGGTCATCCTCTGGTCGACCAAGGAGTTCGGGTTCGTGCGCCTGCACGACGCCTACTCCACGGGGTCGAGCATCATGCCGCAGAAGAAGAACCCGGACGTCGCCGAGCTGGCCAGGGGCAAGGCCGGGCGGCTCATCGGCGACCTGACCGGCCTGCTCGCGACGCTCAAGGGCCTCCCGCTCGCGTACAACCGTGATCTCCAGGAGGACAAGGAGCCGGTGTTCGACCAGGTCGACCAGCTCTCGATCCTGCTGCCGGCGTTCGCCGGGATGATCGAGACGCTGACGTTCGACACCGAGCGCATGGCGTCGCTCGCCCCGCAGGGCTTCTCGCTCGCGACGGACATCGCGGAGTGGCTCGTGCGCCAGGGCGTGCCGTTCCGCGTGGCCCACGAGGTCGCCGGCGCGTGCGTCCGGGCCTGTGAGGAGCACGAGCCGGCGATCGAGCTGTGGGACCTGACCGACGACGAGCTCGCGGCGATCTCGCCGCACCTGACGCCGGGCGTCCGCGACGTGCTGACCGTCGAGGGGTCGCTCGCGTCCCGGTCCGCGGTCGGCGGCACGGCACCGTCTGCGGTCGCCGCGCAGCTGGTGAACGCGCGCAGCCGGGCGCAGGACCTCCGGGCGTGGACAACCGCCTGACGTCGCCGGCCGAGCGGGTCAACGCGGCCGCCGCCGCCAGCCCCCCACGGCTCGGCCCGGTCCGGCTGGTCTGCGTCGACGGGCCCGCGGGCTCCGGCAAGACGACGGCGGCGGCCGCGATCGCCGCGGCCGCCGGCCCGACGTGCGCCGTGCTGCACCTCGACGACCTCTACGAGGGCTGGTCGGGCCTCGAGGGCTCGCTCTGGCCACGGCTGTCGGCGCAGGTCCTCGAACCGCTGCGGCGCGGCCGCCCGGGGCGCTACCAGCGCTACGACTGGCCCACCGGCGCCTTCGCGGAGTGGGTCGACGTGCCGGTCCCCGACCTGCTCGTCCTCGAGGGCTGCGGGTCAGCCCGCCGCGCGGCCGACGACGTCGCCGTCGTGCGGGTCTGGGTCGAGGCGCCGCCCGATCTCCGGCTCGAGCGGGGCCTCGCGCGCGACGGAGCCGACGCCCGCGCGCACTGGCTCACGTGGATGACCGACGAGGCCGCGCACTTCGCTCGCGAGCGCACACGCGAGCGGGCCGACATCCGGCTCGATGCGTTCGGCACCCTGGTTTCCGGGAGCGAGCGGCCTGAGGCGTACGGCAGGATGGACGCGTGAGCACGTCGTCGGAACCGCTCGAGACCCCGGACGCCGCTGAGCCGCGCGCGCTCGTGGCGGTCCCGGCGCGCGTCTGGTTCAGCCGCGAGGTGCACGCGGTGGCCCGCGACCTGCTCGGCTCCTACCTCACGGCGCGGTCGCCGGAGGGGGACGTCACGCTCCGGATCACGGAGGTCGAGGCGTACGGCGGTGCCGACGACCCGGGCTCCCACGCGTACCGCGGCCGCACCTCGCGCAACGCGGTGATGTTCGCGGAGCCCGGCCGGCTGTACGTCTACCGCCACCTGGGCCTGCACCACTGCCTCAACATCGTCACCGAGCCGACCGGCAGCCCGTCGGCCGTCCTCCTGCGCGCGGGCGAGATCGTCGAGGGCATCGACCTGGCCTGGAAGCGCCGCGAGGCCGTCGGCGTCGTCGACTCGGAGCGCCAGCTCGCGCGCGGCCCGGCCCGACTCGCGGTCGCCCTGGGGCTCGACATGCGGGCGAACGGCGCGGACATCACCGAGGCCGGCGGCGACATCGTGCTGCACCGCCACCAGGTCGTCGCCCAGCCGACCCACAAGAGCGGCCCACGGGTGGGCGTCTCGGGCTCGGGCGGCGAGGGCACCCGGTTCCCCTGGCGCTACTGGCTCACCGACGAGCGCACGGTCTCCGCGTACCGCCCGGCGTATCGCGCGCCGGCGTCGGTAGACGTCCCGTGAGGGACGACGACGCCGGCACGACGCCTCCGACCACCTTCCTTGCCACCTTCCTTGCCAACTTCCTCGCCGTGCTGACGCCGGCCTACTGCCTGGAGACCTCGTGAACCACATCCTCGACGAGCTCGAGTGGCGCGGGCTCATCGCCCACACCACCGACCTCGACGACCTGCGCACCGCACTGTCCGACGGCCCGGTGTCGCTCTACTGCGGCTTCGACCCCACCGCGCCGAGCCTGCACATCGGCAACCTCGTCCAGATCCTCACCGTCCGCCGCCTGCAGGACGCCGGCCACACGCCGTTCGGCTTGGTCGGCGGCGCCACCGGACTCATCGGCGACCCGAAGATGGCGGGGGAGCGCACGCTCAACGACCGCGACGTCGTCTCGGGCTGGGTCGAGCGCATCCGCAAGCAGATCGAACCCCTGCTCCGCTTCGACGGTGCCAACGCGGCCACGATGGTGAACAACCTGGACTGGACCGCGCCGCTGTCGGCCATCGACTTCCTGCGGGACATCGGCAAGCACTACCGCCTGGGCACCATGCTGGCCAAAGACACCGTGGCCCGCCGCCTGAACAGCGACACCGGCATCAGCTTCACCGAGTTCAGCTACCAGATCCTGCAGGGGATGGACTACCTCGAGCTGCACCGCCGGCACGGGATCACGCTGCAGACCGGTGGCAGCGACCAGTGGGGCAACCTCCTGTCGGGCGTCGAGCTGATCCGCAAGGCCGAGGGCGTGTCGGTGCACGCGCTCACCACGCCTCTCATCACCAAGGCGGACGGCACCAAGTTCGGCAAGACCGAGTCGGGGACCGTCTGGCTCGACCCGGAGCTCACCAGCCCGTACGCGTTCTTCCAGTTCTGGCTCAACGTCGACGACGCCGACGTGGTCGGCTACCTCAAGGTCTTCTCCTTCCGCTCGCGGGAGGAGATCGACGACCTTGCCGAGGCAGTCGCCGCCCGCCCGGCCGCACGCGAGGCCCAGCGTGCCCTCGCCTACGAGGTGACGTCGCTGGTGCACGGGTCGGACGCCGCGGACCAGGTCGTCGCCGCCAGCCAGGCGCTCTTCGGCCGTGGCTCGCTCGCCGACCTCGACGCCGCGACGCTCGCCGCCGCCGTCGCCGAGCTGCCGTCCGCAGCGGGGGCGGCCGGCGACGGCATCGCCGACCTCCTGGCGGCCACCGGGGTCGTCGCCAGCAAGGGCGCCGCGCGCCGTGCGATCGCCGAGGGCGGAGCCTCCGTCAACAACGTGCGGGTCGCCTCCGAGGACGCCGTGCTCGCGCCGGACGACCTCCTGCACGGGCGGTGGGCGGTCCTGCGCCGCGGAAAGCGCACCCTCGCGGTGGTCGATGCCCACGCCTGATCCCGGCATACCGCCCGACGAACCCCCGCGCCCACCCGGGCCGCGGGGGTTCGTCGTCCCGTTTCCGGCCCCTGACCAGGCGTTCGACCCCTGGGAGCCGGTCTGGTGACGGGGGTCACCGCGGCGGGATTTGCCACCCGCCGCAACACCCGCGTAATGTTCTCGATGTCGCCCGAGAGGGAGGAACGGACACCGCGGATCGAACCACGGTGGCTGGTCCCTAGGGTGGCCACCCCCGCTCGTGCTCACAGGCGCTTCGTGCGCCCTGAAGCCGGACGGGGACGGGCTCCAGGCCCGCGGACAGCTTGCCCGAGAGGGTGGCGGGAAGCGGCCGAAAAGCCAGGTAGGATTCAGAACGACAAAGCCTCTCGGATGAGATCGAAAGATCTCGAGGAGATGCGCGTCTGTTCCTTGAGAACTCAACAGTGTGCCAAATAGTCGATGCCATATGGCTCGCTATCAGAGGTGGTCATGCCCTGTTTGGGGTGTGGGTGCTGAGGTGGTGGGTCTTGGTTGAGATTGGTGCCGTTTCTTCTACCTCCGTGGAAGGCGGTGCCACAATTCAGCCGAATCTGATTGGTCCTTATCGGGACCGTTTCGTGTGTCGGTTGCTTCGCTGCCTTTGGGTGGTGGGGTGCCATGTAGACATTTACGGAGAGTTTGATTCTGGCTCAGGACGAACGCTGGCGGCGTGCTTAACACATGCAAGTCGAACGGTGATGGCCAGCTTGCTGGTCTGATCAGTGGCGAACGGGTGAGTAACACGTGAGCAACCTGCCCTAGACTCTGGAATAACCATGGGAAACGATGGCTAATACCGGATACGAGACGCACACGCATGTGTGGCGTCTGGAAAGATTTATCGGTCTGGGATGGGCTCGCGGCCTATCAGCTTGTTGGTGGGGTAGTGGCCTACCAAGGCGACGACGGGTAGCCGGCCTGAGAGGGCGACCGGCCACACTGGGACTGAGATACGGCCCAGACTCCTACGGGAGGCAGCAGTGGGGAATATTGCACAATGGGCGCAAGCCTGATGCAGCGACGCCGCGTGAGGGATGACGGCCTTCGGGTTGTAAACCTCTTTCAGCAGGGAAGAAGCGAAAGTGACGGTACCTGCAGAAKAAGCRCCGGCTAACTMCGTGCCAGCAGCCGCGGTAATACRKAGGGYGCAAGCGTTGTCCGGAATTATTGGGCGTAAAGAGCTCGTAGGCGGTTTGTCGCGTCTGCTGTGAAAACCTAAGGCTCAACCTTGGGCTTGCAGTGGGTACGGGCAGACTAGAGTGCGGTAGGGGTGACTGGAATTCCTGGTGTAGCGGTGGAATGCGCAGATATCAGGAGGAACACCGATGGCGAAGGCAGGTCACTGGGCCGCAACTGACGCTGAGGWGCGAAAGCATGGGGAGCGAACAGGATTAGATACCCTGGTAGTCCATGCCGTAAACGTTGGGCACTAGGTGTGGGGCTCATTCCACGAGTTCCGTGCCGCAGCAAACGCATTAAGTGCCCCGCCTGGGGAGTACGGCCGCAAGGCTAAAACTCAAAGRAATTGACGGGGGCCCGCACAAGCGGCGGAGCATGCGGATTAATTCGATGCAACGCGAAGAACCTTACCAAGGCTTGACATACACCGGAAACTTCCAGAGATGGTTGCCCCGCAAGGTCGGTGTACAGGTGGTGCATGGTTGTCGTCAGCTCGTGTCGTGAGATGTTGGGTTAAGTCCCGCAACGAGCGCAACCCTCGTCCCATGTTGCCAGCGGGTTATGCCGGGGACTCATGGGAGACTGCCGGGGTCAACTCGGAGGAAGGTGGGGATGACGTCAAATCATCATGCCCCTTATGTCTTGGGCTTCACGCATGCTACAATGGCCGGTACAAAGGGCTGCGATACCGCGAGGTGGAGCGAATCCCAAAAAGCCGGTCTCAGTTCGGATTGGGGTCTGCAACTCGACCCCATGAAGTCGGAGTCGCTAGTAATCGCAGATCAGCAACGCTGCGGTGAATACGTTCCCGGGCCTTGTACACACCGCCCGTCAAGTCACGAAAGTCGGTAACACCCGAAGCCAGTGGCCCAACTCGTAAGAGGGGGAGCTGTCGAAGGTGGGACTGGCGATTGGGACTAAGTCGTAACAAGGTAGCCGTACCGGAAGGTGCGGCTGGATCACCTCCTTTCTAAGGAGCATCTGGCATCAGGTCGTCCTGTCATGGGGTGGCTGTGGTGTCCAGGCCCGTTGTCCCTGCCGAACGAGTGGGGGACGGTGCTCGAGGGTGGAACATCGACTGTGGCCGGCTTTCGAGCTGGTGGCGACCTAGTACGCCAGGGCCTTCGGGTTTCTGGGTGGGAACGGTTGGCTGCTGGGGAGGGGTTGGCTGGGCACGCTGTTGGGTCCTGAGGGAACAGCCGGAAGGTTGTTCGTTCAGGGTCGCTACGAGTCTGGTGCTCACCTGCGGGTGGGGGCTGGGCTCGGGTGGCTGCGGGCTGGTACCGCTCAGACGAACCGCYAACGYGTCGGTGCGCAAGCATCGGGGTGGGGGTAGGCGCTGGGGTGAGGGTACTGGTGACCGGTCGTAGCTTGAGAACTGCACAGTGGACGCGAGCATCTTTTTTGAATGATTTTTGTGGTCAAGTTTATAAGGGCACAGGGTGGATGCCTTGGCACTAGGAGCCGAAGAAGGACGTTGTAGCCTGCGATAAGCCTCGGGGAGTTGGCAAACGAACCGTGATCCGAGGATGTCCGAATGGGGAAACCCCGCACGAGTCATGTCGTGTGACCCGCACCTGAATATATAGGGTGTGTGGAGGGAACGGCGGGAAGTGAAACATCTCAGTACCGCCAGGAAGAGATATTCCGTGAGTAGTGGCGAGCGAAAGCGGATCAGGCCAAACCGTGTACGTGTTCAAGCCGGCAGGCGTTGCGTGCACGGGGTTGTGGGACCTTTCAGCTGGTTCTGCCGAATCAGCAGGGAGTCAGAAAGTCGCGTCATAGTCGAAGGGCATTGAAAGGCCCGGCACAGAGGGTGTGACCCCCGTAGACGAAATGGCGTGGCCTCCCGAAGGGGATCCCAAGTAGCTCCGGGCCCGAGAAACCTGGAGTGAATCTGCACAGACCACTGTGTAAGCCTAAATACTACCTAGTGACCGATAGCGGACAAGTACCGTGAGGGAAAGGTGAAAAGTACCCCGGGAGGGGAGTGAAATAGTACCTGAAACCGTGTGCCTACAATCCGTTGGAGCCTCCCTAGCAGGGGTGACAGCGTGCCTTTTGAAGAATGAGCCTGCGAGTTAGTGGTACGTGGCGAGGTTAACCCGTGTGGGGAAGCCGTAGCGAAAGCGAGTCCGAATAGGGCGATTCAGTCGCGTGCTCTAGACCCGAAGCGGAGTGATCTAGCCATGGGCAGGTTGAAGCGCGGGTAAGACCGCGTGGAGGACCGAACCCACCAGGGTTGAAAACCTGGGGGATGACCTGTGGTTAGGGGTGAAAGGCCAATCAAACTCCGTGATAGCTGGTTCTCCCCGAAATGCATTTAGGTGCAGCGTCACGTGTTTCTTGCCGGAGGTAGAGCTACTGGATAGCCGATGGGCCCCACCAGGTTACTGACGTTAGCCAAACTCCGAATGCCGGTAAGCCAGAGCGTGGCAGTGAGACTGCGGGGGATAAGCTCCGTAGTCGAGAGGGAAACAGCCCAGACCACCAGCTAAGGCCCCTAAGCGTATGCTAAGTGGGAAAGGATGTGGAGTTGCACAGACAACCAGGAGGTTGGCTTAGAAGCAGCCACCCTTGAAAGAGTGCGTAATAGCTCACTGGTCAAGTGATTCCGCGCCGACAATGTAGCGGGGCTCAAGTATACCGCCGAAGCTGTGGCATTCACATATCAGCTCAGCGCACCTYCGGGTGTGTTCAGGCGTGTGGATGGGTAGGGGAGCGTCGTGTGGCGAGTGAAGTCGCGGGGGAACCCAGCGGTGGACGCCACACGAGTGAGAATGCAGGCATGAGTAGCGAATGACGGGTGAGAAACCCGTCCGCCGAATGATCAAGGGTTCCAGGGCCAGGCTAATCCGCCCTGGGTAAGTCGGGACCTAAGGCGAGGCCGACAGGCGTAGTCGATGGACAACGGGTTGATATTCCCGTACCGGCGAAGAACCGCCCATACCGAGCCCGGTGATGCTAAACGCCCGAGCTCCCGCATCGTCCCTTCGGGGACACCGCGGGAGGGAGCGCGTGACCCGAACCGGTAGTAGGTAAGCGTATTAACAGGGGTGACGCAGGAAGGTAGCCAAGCGTGGCGATGGTAGTCCACGTCCAAGGTCGTAGGGCGAGGTGTAGGCAAATCCGCACCTCACATAGCCTGAGAGCTGACGGTGACCGCATTAGCGGGAATCTGGTGATCCTATGCTGCCAAGAAAAGCCTCGACGCGAGGTTCTAGCCGCCCGTACCCCAAACCGACTCAGGTGATCAGGTAGAGAATACCAAGGCGATCGAGAGAATCGTGGTTAAGGAACTCGGCAAAATGCCCCCGTAACTTCGGGAGAAGGGGGGCCTGAAGCGTGAACCGACTTGCTCGGGGAGCGTGAAGGGCCGCAGAGACCAGGGAGAAGCGACTGTTTACTAAAAACACAGGTCCGTGCGAAGTCGCAAGACGATGTATACGGACTGACGCCTGCCCGGTGCTGGAAGGTTAAGAGGACGGGTCAGCCGCAAGGCGAAGCTCAGAATTTAAGCCCCAGTAAACGGCGGTGGTAACTATAACCATCCTAAGGTAGCGAAATTCCTTGTCGGGTAAGTTCCGACCTGCACGAATGGCGTAACGACTTCTCCGCTGTCTCAACCGCGAACTCGGCGAAATTGCACTACGAGTAAAGATGCTCGTTACGCGCAGCAGGACGGAAAGACCCCGGGACCTTTACTATAGCTTGGTATTGGTGTTCGGTGCGGCTTGTGTAGGATAGGTGGGAGACTGTGAAGCCGGCACGCCAGTGTCGGTGGAGTCAACGTTGAAATACCACTCTGGTCGCTCTGGATATCTAACCTCGGTCCGTGATCCGGACTAGGGACAGTGCCTGGTGGGTAGTTTAACTGGGGCGGTTGCCTCCTAAAATGTAACGGAGGCGCTCAAAGGTTCCCTCAGCCTGGTTGGCAATCAGGTGGCGAGTGCAAGTGCACAAGGGAGCTTGACTGTGAGACTGACAGGTCGAGCAGGGACGAAAGTCGGAACTAGTGATCCGGCGGTGGCTTGTGGAAGCGCCGTCGCTCAACGGATAAAAGGTACCCCGGGGATAACAGGCTGATCTTGCCCAAGAGTCCATATCGACGGCATGGTTTGGCACCTCGATGTCGGCTCGTCGCATCCTGGGGCTGGAGTAGGTCCCAAGGGTTGGGCTGTTCGCCCATTAAAGCGGTACGCGAGCTGGGTTTAGAACGTCGTGAGACAGTTCGGTCCCTATCCGCTGCGCGCGCAGGAAACTTGAGAAGGGCTGTCCCTAGTACGAGAGGACCGGGACGGACGAACCTCTGGTGTGCCAGTTGTTCCGCCAGGAGCACGGCTGGTTAGCTACGTTCGGAAGGGATAACCGCTGAAAGCATCTAAGCGGGAAGCCTGCTTCAAGATGAGGTTTCCATGCCCCCTCGAGGGGTGAGAGGCTCCCAGCTAGACCACTGGGTAGATAGGCCGGATGTGGAAGAGGGGACTCAAGACCCTTGCAGCTGACCGGTACTAATAAGCCGACAACTTCACCACTTCATTCAYWGCTTTGCTACGCGTCCACTGTGCGGTTCCCGAGAGACGAACGGGAACCCGTTTGACAACTCGACAACGTTACGGCGGTCATAGCGAAGGGGAAACGCCCGGTCCCATTCCGAACCCGGAAGCTAAGCCCTTCAGCGCCGATGGTACTGCACTCGCCAGGGTGTGGGAGAGTAGGACGCCGCCGGACATCATTCAGGAGAAGCCACCCCTACGGGGGTGGCTTCTTCTGTTTCCAGGACTATTTATTGCGCGCAGCGTCGGGCGTATTGATCAGCAGTTTCACCGCAGTGTCGTCCCCGCTCCGCTCGCCGGCGCGGCCCCACGGTCGCCGTTCGGCGCCCGGAGCAGGGGATGAGACGATGGGGCGGTCGATCGCGACGAGGAGAGCACACAGATGAACAGCGAGAATCCTGCCGGGGGCACACCTGACGACCGTGGTCGGTCGGGTGGAGCGGACCGTGGTCGGCCCGACCGCGGAAACAGCTCGTCCCGGGGCGCGCGTGATTCGCAGGGTCGTGGGAATGCACCGCGTTCCGGCTCTGGCGACCGCGACGGTGGTTCCCGTTCCGGCGACCGCCCGCGTTCCAGTGGCGGATCTCGCGATCAGCGTGGTGCCCGCCCGTCCTATGGCGCGGGTAATGATCGGGGTTCTCGACCGTCTGGTGACCGACCTTCGTACGGCGACCGACCCGGCGGGAGCACCTACGGCAACCGGCCTTCTGGCGATCGCCCGTCGTACGGGGACCGTTCGGGTGGTGGCGACCGCAGCCGCGGCGACCGACCTTCGTACGGCGATCGTTCCGGCGGCGAGCGTGGCTCCTACGGCGGCAACCGTTCCGGCGGTGACCGTCCGTCCTCCGGCAACCGTCCCTCGGGGGACCGTCCGTCGTACGGCGACCGTTCCGGTGGTGGCGACCGCGGCCGCGGCGACCGTCCCTCGTATGGTGACCGGTCCGGTGGCGAGCGCAGCTCCTACGGCAACCGATCTTCTAGCGACCGTCCGTCCGGCAACCGCTCTGGTGGAGACCGCCCCTCGTACGGCAACCGGCCTTCCGGCGACCGTCCGTCGTACGGGGACCGTTCCGGTGGTGGCGACCGCAGCCGTGGCGACCGTCCTTCCTACGGCGACCGTCCCGGCGGCAGCTCCTACGGCAGCCGTCCCTCAGGCGACCGCCCCTCCTACGGCAACCGTCCCTCGGGTGACCGTCCGTCCTACGGCAGCCGTCCCTCTGGCGACCGTCCCTCGTACGGGGAGCGTTCCGGTGGTAGCCGGGGCGACCGCCCTTCGTACGGTGACCGTCCGGGTGGTGACCGTCCCTCGTACGGCAACCGTCCCTCGGGTGACCGTCCCTCGTACGGCGACCGCTCTGGCGGTGGCGACCGCAGCCGGGGCGAGCGCCCCTCCTTCGGTGATCGGCCGTCGGGCGAGCGCTCTTCGTACGGCAACCGCTCCGGTGGTGACCGTCCGTCGTCCGGTGGCCGGCCTCAGGGTGGTCGACCTTCGTACGGTGACCGCCCGTCCGGCGACCGTCCCGCGTACGGTGACCGTCCGTCCGGTGGTGGCGACCGCGGTGCCTATGGCAATCGCCCCGGGGGCGACCGTCCGTCGTCGGGCCGGCCCTCAGGTGACCGCCCCTCCTACGGCGATCGTCCCGGTGCCGAGCGCAGCTCCTACGGCAGCCGTTCCGGCGGCGACCGTCCCTCGACCGGGCGGCCCGCTGGCGATCGTCCCTCCTACGGTGACCGCTCCGGCGGTGGGGACCGCAGCCGTGGCGAGCGACCCGCTTACGGTGACCGTCCCGAGCGAAGCTCGTACGACAGCCGCTCCGGTGGCGACCGTCCCTCCTACGGTGATCGTTCGGGTGGAGGCGACCGCAGCGGTGGCTCGCGTCCGTCGTCCGGTGACCGCACTGGGCGCCCGACGTCCGCCGACCGTCCTGCCCGTAGCGGTTCCGGGCGGCCGCCCGCCGGGGGCAACCGTGCCGACCGGCCGGCCACCGGCGATCGTCGGCCCCCCGGTGGTGGGTCCGGTCACGGCGGTGCGCGTGGCGGGTACTCCTCGGCTCCGGATCGTGGGGAGCGCAGCGACGACCGTCGCCTGACCCGTCCGCCGCAGGACGAGCGCGTCGCCGCGCCCGAGATCCCGGACGAGGTCGTGTTCAGCGACCTCGACCGCTCGGTCCGCGGACGCCTGCGCACGCTGAGCAAGGACAACGCCGAGGGCGTCGGGCGACACCTCGTGATGGTGGGGCTGCTGCTCGACACGCAGCCCGAGCTCGCCTACGAGCACGCGCAGGCGGCCGTCCGTCGCGCCGGTCGCGTCGACGTCGTCCGGGAGGCTGCCGGCCTGGCCGCCTACCGCACGGGCCGGTACGCCGAGGCCCTGCGCGAGCTGCGCACGGTGCGGCGGCTGAACGGCTCGTCGGAGCACCTCGCGATCATGGCGGACTGCGAGCGTGGCCTGGGCCGGCCCGAGCGCGCGCTCGCGCTGGCTCAGGAGCCGGAGGCAGAGACTCTCGACGCGGAGACCAAGATCGAGCTCGCGATCGTCGTCAGCGGCGCGCGGCTCGACCTCGGCCAGGCGGAGGCCGCCGTGGCGGCGCTGTCCACCGTGGCCGTTCGGGCCGGGACCGGGCTCGTCGCCGTGCGCGTCGCGCAGGCGCGGGCTGCGGCCCTCGAGGCGGCGGGGCTCTCTGACGAGGCCGCGGCCGAGCTGGCGCCGTACACGCAGGACCAGCTCGACGAGGCCGCCGGTGACGTCGAGGTCGAGGACGACGTCGTCGCCTTCGACCTCAGTGAGTTCGACGAGGACGGCGAGTACGACGAGGACGTGGCGGACGACGCGCCGGAGGCTTCGCTCGAGGTCGACGAGTCGGACGAGGACGAGCTGGACGACGCGCCGGAGGCTTCGCTCGGGGTCGACGAGTCGGACGAGGACGAGCTGGACGATGCGCCGCAGGCGTCACTCGAGGTCGACGAGGACGAGACGGACGACCTGCCGGTTGCCTCGGCTGAGATCGACGATCTCGAGGACGAGCCCGAGGAGCCGCACGCCGTCTCGACCGAGGTCGACGAAGACGAGGAGCAGTCGGACGACCTTCCCGTCGCCTCGGCCGGGGTGGGCGAGGACGAGTCTGTCGACGATGCGCCGCGGGACGAGGCCAAGGGCAAGGTCGACGCCGACGGGTCAGAGGTCGCGGTCGGCGCGGAGTCGGACGGGCCCCATGACGACGAGAGCGGCGACGCGGCGGTTGCCGACGACAGCGTCGTCGTGACCGAGCACGCGGATGCCGACGACTCGTCGGCGGGTGACGTGAACCCCGGCGACGAGCCCGAGGCTGCGGCCCCCGACGCCGACGCGGGTGACGTTGTCGGGCAGGACGTCGAGGCGTCGGGCGGCGACGAGGCGGAGGGCGGTCGGTGAGCGGCGGGCTCGTCGGGTCTTCGACCCCGCTCGCCGACCGGTTCGACCTCGCGCTGGTCGACCTCGACGGGGTGGCCTACCGCGGGCACGACCCGATCGACGGTGCGGCCGAGGGGCTGACGTCGGCGCGGGAGCGCGGCATGCGGCTGGTGTTCGTCACCAACAACGCGTCGCGGGAGCCGGAGTCGGTCGCTGACCAGCTCACGGACCTGGGCATCGTCACGCACGCGTCGGAGGTCATGACGGCGGCGCAGGCGGCGGCGCAGCTGCTGCGGACCCGGCTGCCGCGTGGCGCGAAGGTGCTCGTGGTCGGCGGCGCGGGGCTGGTCACGGCCGTCCGTGCCGCCGGGTACGAGGTCGTCCACTCGGCCGACGACGAGCCGGCCGCCGTCGCTCAGGGCTTCGCACCCGAGGTCGGGTGGCCGCAGCTGGCGGAGGCGGCGTACGCCGTCGGCCGCGGTGCGTGGCACGTCGCGTCGAACCTCGACCTCAGCCTGCCGACCGCTCGCGGGTTCGCACCCGGGAACGGGTCGCTCGTCGGCGCCGTGCGCGCCGCGACCGGCGTCGAGCCCGACAGCGCGGGCAAGCCCTCACCCACGATGTACAAGATGGCCGTCGAGCGCGTGGGCGCCCGCGAGACGCTCGTGATCGGCGACCGGCTCGACACCGACCTGGCCGGTGCGCGCGCCGGCGGGTACATCGGCCTGCACGTGCTCACCGGCGTCAGCTCGGCGCGCGACGACGTGCTCGCGATCCCGGGGGAGCGTCCGCACCTCATCGGCGCCGACCTGCGGTCGCTGCTCGTCTCGCACCCCGAGCCCGCGCAGGGCGCGGAGGGGTGGTGGACGGTGCGGGACGCGTCGGCTCGGGTGGTCGACGGCGCTCTGGAGATCGGTCGCGGGGATCCGTCGTCCGTGGAGGACCACGTGGACGTCATCCGGGCCGCGTGCGCCGCGGCGTGGGCGGCGGTGGACGACGGCGCCGAGATCGACCCAGCCTCCGTGCCGGAGCTGGCGTCAGGACCTGCCTCCGCATGACGTGTGCCGGCGGCGTCGTGCTGCCGTCGGTCAACGGCGTCGTCCGTCGTGGCCGAAGCGTTGTGGCACCAGCGGGCCGACTGCGGTGATGCGGCGGGGGCGCTCGCACCGGCTTGTGTGTGGCGGCCGTGCAGTGCCGCCCGCGGCAGGTAGCGTGGGCGCGGTCCCGGGCACAGCAGTCCGCCCGGATGCCCGGAGCCGGGCCGTCGGCGCGCGACCTGTCGACGCGGACGGCTGGCAGGACGACGAACAGCGTGTGGAGGCGGTGCAGTGAGCGGGACCCCGGACGCCGGTGATGCAGCCGTGCGCCAGACCGAGACGCCGGTGACGGCGGACGAGGCGGCGACGACGTCCGACGATGCCGTCGACGAGGCGCTCTCGCGGCTCGTCGGCCTCGAGGACCAGCCGCTGCGTGCGCACGTCGCCGTCTTCGACGCCGTGCACGGTGCCCTGCAGGACCGGCTCGCGGACGCGGAGGGCTGACCCGCGGTGACCACACGCCTCGACACCGAGCTGGTGCGTCGCGGACTGGCGCGCTCGCGCCGGCACGCGGGGGAGCTGATCGCGTCCGGTCGGGTGACCGTCGACGGAGCAGCCGCCTCGCGCAGCGCAGCACAGGTCACGGACGAGCTGCTGGTCGCGGTCGAGCCCGACCTCGACGATCCCGGCTACGCCTCCCGCGCCGGGCACAAGCTCGCCGGCGCGCTGGACGCGCTGGGTGCGGGCGGGCCCGAGGTCGCCGGGCGGCGCTGCCTCGACGCGGGGGCGAGCACCGGCGGGTTCACGGACGTGCTGCTGCGCCGCGGCGCCGCGCACGTCGTCGCGGTCGACGTCGGTCACGACCAGATGGTCGACGAGCTCCGGGCGGATCCGCGCGTCGACGTCCGCGAGGGGGTCAACGTCCGGTCCCTGAGCCGCGGGGACGTCGATCCCGCGCCCGGGCTGGTCGTCGCCGATCTCTCGTTCATCTCCCTCACGCTGGTGCTGCCCGCGCTGGTCGCGGTGGCCGCCGTCGACGCCGACCTGCTGGTGATGGTCAAGCCGCAGTTCGAGGTCGGCCGGGAGCGGCTCGGCTCGGGCGGCGTGGTGCGGGTGCCCGGGCTCTGGGTTGATGCCGTCGTCGGCGTCGCGCGGGCGGCCGCGGACCTCGGGCTCGCCGTCCTCGACGTCGTGCGCAGCCCGCTGCCCGGGCCGAGCGGCAACGTCGAGTTCTTCCTGTGGCTCCGTCGTCCGGCCGGCGGCTCGGCGGTCGACGTCCCGGTCGAGCAGATCACCGCGGCCGTGCTCGGGGCAGACCGATGACCCGGCGCGCGCTCGTCGTCGCCCATCGGTGGCGCGAGGAGGCCGTGGCGGCCACCCACGAGGTCGTGCGCGAGCTCGAGCGCGCCGGCGTCGAGCCCGTGCTCCCGGCCGAGGACGCCGACGCGGCCGACCTGCCGTCCTTCGAGCTGGCGATCGTGCTCGGCGGGGACGGCACGATCCTGCGGGCTGCCGAGCTCACGCGCGGCACGGGTGTGCCCCTGCTCGGCGTGAACCTCGGGCACGTCGGGTTCCTGGCGGAGAGCGAGCGCGACGACGTCGGCGAGGCCGTGCGCCGGCTGACCGCCGGCGAGTTCGATGTCGAGGAGCGCGGCACGCTGGACGTCCGCGTGATCCGACCGGACGGGACCGTCAGCACCGGGTGGGCCCTGAACGAGGCCGCGCTCGAGAAGGTCGACCGCTCGCGCATGCTCGAGGTGCTGCTGGAGGTCGACGGGCGCCCGCTGTCGTCCTTCGGGTGCGACGGGATCGTCGCCGCGACGGCGACGGGGTCGACCGCGCACGCGTTCTCGGCCGGCGGACCGGTCGTGTGGCCGGACGTCGACGGCATGATCCTGGTGCCCATCTCCGCGCACGCGCTGTTCGCCCGGCCGCTGGTCGTCGGCCCCCGCAGTCGGCTCGCGGTCGAGGTGCTCGAGCGCTCGCCCGCGGCGGGGCTGGTCACGCTCGACGGGCGCCGCAAGCTCGAGGTGCCGCTGGGCGCTCGCGTCGAGGTCACCCGCAGCGACGTCCCCGTGCGTCTCGCCCGACTGACGCCGGCGCCGTTCACGACGCGGCTGGTCAACAAGTTCGACCTCCCCGTCGACGGGTGGCGCGGCCGGCCGAGCGCGCCGCGCCCGACGTACCCCGACAGCTCGGAGACGACACCGTGATCGACGAGATCCGGATCAAGAACCTCGGGGTCATCGGCACCGCGCACGTGGAGCTCGGACCGGGGCTCACCGTCCTCACGGGGGAGACCGGCGCCGGCAAGACCATGGTGCTGACGGCTCTCAACCTGCTGCTCGGCGGAAAGGCCGACCCCGCGACCGTCCGCGTCGGCTCGGCGTCGGCGGCGGTCGAGGGTCGGGTCGTCCTGGCGGCCGGCGCGCCRGCGCTCGGGCGGGCGCTGGAGGCCGGCGCGGAGCTGGACGACGACGGCTCCCTGGTGCTGCTGCGGACGGTCGGCGCCAGCACCGACGGCACGGCGGGGCGCTCGCGCGCATACGTCGGCGGTCGCTCGGTGCCGCAGGGCCTGCTCGCCGAGCTGGCGGACGAGCTGGTCACGGTGCACGGACAGGCGGACCAGGCGCGGCTGCGCTCGCCGGCGGTGCAGCGGGAGGCGCTCGACGAGTTCGTCGGGGTCGAGCACGGCGACCTGCTCGGCCGCTACCGGGCGGCGTGGGCGGACCGTGCCCGGGTGGACGCGGAGCTGACGGACCTGGTCGACCGCGCGCGCGACCGGACCCGTGAGGCGGAGCTGCTGCGGCTCGGGCTGGCCGAGGTCGAGCACGTGGACCCGCAGCCCGACGAGGACGTCACGCTGGCCGAGGAGGTCGACCGGCTCTCGCACGCCGAGGACCTTCGGACGGCGGCGGCGAGCGCGCACGCAGCACTCRTCGGGAGCGACGACGGGACGGACGACGCGGCCGCGGTCGGGGCGATCGAGCAGGCGCGGCGGCTCCTCGAGCACGAGGGCGGTCACGACCCGGCCCTGGCCGCGCTCGCGACGCGCGTCGCCGAGGCCGGGTACCTGCTGGCCGACGCGTCGACCGACCTGGCCGCGTACCTCGAGGACCTGCAGGCCGACCCGCTTCGGCTCGACGCGGCGCAGCGTCGTCGCGCCGAGCTGGGCAGCCTGACGCGCAGCTATGGCTCGACCGTCGCGGAGGTGCTCGCGTGGGCGGACACCGCCGGGCGGCGCCTGCTCGACCTCGACGGCGGCGACGAGCGGATCGAGGCCCTGCGCGCAGAGCTGACGCGCCTGGACGACGAGCTCGGCACGCTCGGACAGCAGCTGTCGACCGGCAGGCGTGAGGGCGCTCAGCGGCTGTCGGCCGTCGTGTCCGACGAGCTGTCCGGGTTGGCGATGGGCGGAGCCGAGCTCAGCGTCGTCGTCGAGCCCGCGGACGAGCCCGGCCCGCACGGCGCCGACCGTGTCGAGATGCTGCTGGCCTCCCACGCCGGTGCGCCCGCGCGCCCGCTGGGCAAGGGCGCGTCCGGCGGCGAGCTGTCCCGCGTGATGCTCGCCATCGAGGTGGCGCTCGCGACGGCGCCCGGTGCCACGCGGCCCGGGACGTTCGTCTTCGACGAGGTCGATGCCGGCGTCGGCGGTCGGGCGGCGATCGAGGTCGGGCGGCGCCTGTCGGCCCTGGCGCAGGGGAGCCAGGTGCTCGTGGTGACCCACCTCGCGCAGGTCGCGGCGTTCGCGGACCGGCACCTGGTGGTGACGAAGTCGACCGCCGACGGGGTCGACGTGGTCACCGAGTCCGACGTGCGCTTGGTCACGAACGAGGACCGCGTACGCGAGCTGGCCCGCATGCTGTCCGGTCAGGAGGACTCGGACGCCGCCCGGACGCATGCCGCAGAGCTGCTCGAGCTCTCGGCCGTGGGACGATGAGCGGCGATGAGAGCCTCCCTACGCAAACGCACCGCCCTGCCCGAAGCCGGCGTCGTCGCCGGCCCGGCACGTGTCGACCCTCGGACCAAGGGGCTGACCAAGCGGCTGCGCCCCGGTGACGTCGCGGTCATCGACCACCTGGACCTCGATCGCGTCTCGGCCGAGGCCCTCGTCGCGTGCCAGCCGGCCGCCGTGCTCAACTCGGCCCGGTCAACGTCCGGCCGGTACCCGAACCTCGGCCCCGAGATCCTGGTCGCGGCGGGCATCCCGCTGATCGACGACCTCGGCGCCGACGTCATGGCGATCACCGAGGGGCACCGGCTGCGCGTCGTCGACGGCGCCGTCTACGAGGGCGACACCCTCGTCGCCGAGGGCGTGCTGCAGACCGCCGCGACCGTCGAGGCGGCGATGGAGGATGCCCGCGCCGGCCTCTCCGTGCAGCTCGAGTCGTTCGCCGCCAACACCATGGACTACCTGCGCCGGGAGCGTGACCTGCTCCTCGACGGCGTGGGCGTGCCCGACATCGCGACCGAGATCGACGGCCGCCAGGTCCTCATCGTGGTCCGCGGGTACCACTACAAGGAGGACCTCGTCACGCTGCGCCCGTACATCCGTGAGTACCGCCCGGTGCTCATCGGCGTCGACGGCGGCGCGGACGCGATCCTCGACGCGGGCTGGAAGCCCGACCTCATCGTCGGCGACATGGACTCCGTCTCGGACCGCGCCCTCACCTGCGGCGCCGAGGTCGTCGTCCACGCCTACCGCGACGGCCGCGCACCCGGCCTCGCGCGCGTGGAGCAGCTGGACGTCAAGCACGTCGTGTTCCCGGCCACGGGCACCAGCGAGGACGTCGCGATGCTGCTCGCCGACGACAAGGGCGCCGAGCTCATCGTCGCCGTCGGCACGCACGCCACGCTCGTGGAGTTCCTGGACAAGGGACGGTCCGGCATGGCAAGCACGTTCCTCACGCGCCTGCGGGTGGGCAGCAAGCTGGTCGACGCCAAGGGCGTGTCGCGGCTGTACCGCAACCGGATCTCCAACGTGCAGCTCACGCTGCTCGTCCTCGCCGGCCTGCTGGCGCTCGGCGTCGCCCTCGCCTCGACCGCGGCCGGTCAGACGCTCATCGGTCTGCTCGGCGCCCGCATCGACGACATCACCTCGTGGGTGAGCGGACTCTTCGGATGACCGCCGCCCGACCCTCGCACCTGGTCCCGGCCCCCGCCGGCGACGTACCCGACGGAGACCTCGCACCGTGATCGACTTCCGCTACCACATCGTCTCGCTCATCTCGGTCTTCCTGGCGCTGGCCGTCGGCATCGCGCTGGGGGCAGGGCCGCTCAAGGAGACGATCGGCGACACCCTCACCGGTCAGGTCGAGCAGCTGCGCGGGGAGAAGGATGCGCTCCGCGCCGAGCTCGACACCACGTCGAGCGACCTCCAGGACGCCGAGACGTACATCGACGCCGCCGGGCCCCAGCTGCTCGACGGGTCGCTCCGCGACCGTCGGATCGCCGTGATCACCCTCGGCGAGGTCGACGAGTCCACCCGGACCGCGATCGACACGCGGCTCGCCCAGTCGGGCGCGTCGGTCACGGCGCACGTCACCCTCACCGACACCTGGTCCGACCCGGACGCGCGCACCTTCCGCCAGGCGCTCGTCGGGCAGCTCCTCACGTACCTGGACCCGGTGCCGGCCGACGACGCCGGCGTCGAGGGCGAGCTCGCCTCGGCCCTGGTGCAGGGCCTGGTCACGCCCGACCCGACCAACCCCGACGCGCTGTCCGACGACGCGTCCGTGCTCCTGGAGCTCCTCTCGTCGAGCGAGAGCGACAGCCCGCTGGTCACGGTGGCGGACCCGGTCACGGTCCCCGCCGACGCGATCGTCGTGGTCGGGGTCCCGCTGACGATTCCCGACGAGAACGCGACGCCGGAGCCCGAGCCGTCCGACTCGGTCGTGGCGTCCCAGCTCGCCGTGGTCACGGCGGCGCAGGAGCTCTCGTCTGGCGCGGTGCTCGCCGACGGGCCGCGCGGCAAGGGCAGCCTCACGGACGCCGTGCTCGCCGACCAGGACCTGGCCTCGTCCGTCACCACGGTCTCCGGCGTCGAGCTGGTCACCGGTCAGGTGAACGTGCCGCTCGCGCTGGCCGGCCGCATCGCGGGCACCAACGGGCACTACGGCTTCGGCGACGGCGAGACGCCGATCCCGGCCGCCGTCGTGCTGCCGCCCGTGGACCGCACGGCCCGCGCTCTCGAGGGCGCGGACGCGGGCGGGACCGAGGGATGAGGGTCGGCCTGCCGCGGCGCGCCCTCGCCGGGACCGTCGCCGCAACGGTGACGGCCGTCGTGCGTGGCGCGCTCGACAGCCAGGCGCCCGGCGGCCAGGCCCGCTGGGTGCGCACGAACCACCGCGGTGAGCCGATCAGCCTGCTCGAGGGTCCCGCGGTCGCCGCCGGCCTGCTCGCCGGCGGGCTCGTCGGTGCTCCGTCGTCGCGTGGCGCGGTGGCCCTCACGGTGGCGACGGCGTCCGGTGCGGCGTTCGGGCTGGTCGACGACCTCGGCGAGGACACGTCGTCGCGGCGCAAGGGGCTGCGCGGTCACCTGGGCGCCCTGGCGCGCGGCGAGCTGACGACCGGTGGCCTCAAGGTGCTCGGCATCGGCGCCGGCGCGCTCGTCGCGGCCGCCGTGGCCACGCCGACGCACCGGGCCGACGGCACGCGCCGGTCGGGGCTCGGCTGGGTCGCCGACGTCACCGCGTCCGGCGCGCTCGTCGCGGCGAGCGCCAACCTGCTGAACCTGCTCGACCTGCGTCCCGGCCGCGCGCTCAAGGCGGCCACGCTCGTCGCCGCGCCGCTGGCCGTCGGACCGGGTGGGGGCGCCGGGGGAGCGKCCTCGGTGCTCGGGGTGGTCGGCGCCGCGCTGGACCAGGACCTGGCCGAGGCGGACATGCTCGGCGACGGCGGCGCCAACGCGCTCGGCGCCACGCTCGGCACGGCGGTCGTGCTCAGCGCCTCGCGACCCGTGCGGCTGGCCGTTCTGGCGGTCGTCCTCGGCCTCACGGTGGCGAGCGAGAAGGTCAGCTTCACGCGCGTGATCGAGCGCACCCCGGTGCTGCGCGAGGTGGACGGCTGGGGTCGGCGGCCGGTCGGGACCCCGGTGGACAGGTCCGCGTGAGCCCCGCCGCGCGGCGCACCCTCGCCGGGMTCGGCGGCGCCGCCGCGATGATCGCGGCCGTCACCGTCCTGAGCCGGGTGCTCGGGTTCGCGCGCTACCTGGTCCAGGCGCACGCGTTCCAGGCGGGGAGCATCGGCGGCGTCTACAACACGGCCAACACGCTGCCGAACGTGCTCTTCGAGGTCGCTGCCGGTGGTGCCCTCGCGGGCGCGCTGGTCCCCGTGCTCGCCCTGCCGGTATCCCGCGCGCTGCGCAAGGATGTCGACGCGATCACGTCGGCCACGTTCGGCTGGACCCTCCTGGTCCTCGTCCCGCTGGGCGCTGCTCTCGCGGCCTGCAGCGGGCTGATCGCCTCGGCCTGGCCCGGGCAGCTCGGCGACGCAGAGCGCGACCTGCTGCAGTACTTCATCGCGGTCTTCGCGGTCCAGGTGCCGATGTACGGCGTCGCGGTGCTGCTCTACGCGGTGCTCCAGGCGCACAAGCGGTTCTTCTGGCCAGCCTTCGCGCCCGTCCTGTCGTCGCTCGTCGTCATCGCCACGTACCTCGTCTACGCGGCGCTGGCCGACGGCGAGCTCGACGACCCGGCGGCCGTCACCAGCGGGGCGCTCGCCGTCCTGGGGTGGGGGACCACGCTCGGGGTCGCCGCGATGTGCTTCCCGATGTTCGTGCCGGTCCACCGCCTCGGCGTCCGGATCCGCCCGACCCTGCGGTTCCCGGTGGGTGTCGGCCGTCGCCTGGCCGTTCTCGCGTTCGCGGGGGTCGGCTCGCTGGTCGCGCAGCAGCTCTCCGTGCTGGTGAGCCTTGTGGTCGCCAGCGCCCGGGGGAACGTCGGCACCTGGTCGGTCTTCCTCTGGTCGCAGCAGGTGTACCTGCTGCCGTACGCGGTCCTCGTCGTGCCGCTGGCCACCTCGACGTTCCCCCGGCTCGCGGCCCGCGCCGCGGCCGGTGAGCACGAGGGGTTCGCGCGCATGGCCTCGGGGACCACCCGCGCGGTCCTGGCGGCGGCGGCGCTGGGCAGCGCGGCCCTGGTCGCGGCGGCACCGGCAGTCACGGACATCTTCGTGGGGATCGCCGACGGCGGGGCGGGCATGCGCGCCATGACCGCGACGATCACGTGGTTGATGCCCGGCCTGCTCGGCTTCGCGCTCATGTTCCACGCATCGCGCGCGCTGTACGCCCTCGAGCGCGGCCGGTCGGCGATCGCCGCCAACGTCGCCGGGTGGGGCACCGTCGCGGTGGCGACCCCCGTGATCGCGGCCGCGCTCGCCCCGGCCGGTCACGACCCGGACGCAACGCTGCTCGCGCTGGCCCAGGCCAGCTCGCTCGGCATGCTCGTCGGCGGGACCGTGGCGGTCGTCMTGCTGCGGCGCGCCGCCGGCCGGCCCGCCACCGCCGGCCTGGTGCGCGC
>NZ_JBFUMP010000026.1:0-43482 GCF_054049315.1 Cellulomonas sp. P5_E12
GTCGTCGTCGAGCGCCCGCACCCGGCCGCCGCCCGCCCGCAGCGCCGCCAGCCCGCCCTCGTGCGCGCGTTCCGAGGTGAGGACCGCGTGCACCTCGGCCCCGCGCCGCGCCAGCAGCGCACCGGCGTACAGGGCGTCGCCCCCGTTGTTGCCCGACCCGGCGAGGACCACCACCCGCGAACCCGCCACCCGACCCCGCAGCTCCTCCAGCGCACGGGCCACGTGCACGTGCAGCGCGAACGCGGCCCGCTCCATCAGTGGCTCCCCGGCGGCCAGCAACGGCTGCTCGGCGGCACGCACCTGCGCGGAGGTCCAGGTCTGCAGCACGCCTCCCATCCTGGCGGTTCGTAGGGCACATGCCCACACCCGGGACCGGAACGATTCGACCGAACCCAGCGCCGCCGCCGCCGCGCRGGTAACGTGCCGGTCATGCGCTTCGGACTCTTCATCCCTCAGGGGTGGCGGCAGGACCTCACCGGCATCGACCCGCGCGAGCACTGGCAGACCATGAGCGGCCTGGCCACGCACGCCGACCAGGGCGACGCCTACGACTCGATCTGGGTCTACGACCACTTCCACGCGGTGCCGGAGCCCAACGGCGAGGCCACGCACGAGGCGTGGAGCCTGATCAACGCGTTCGCCGCCTCGACCAGCCGGGTCCGGCTGGGCCAGATGTGCACGTGCATGGCGTACCGGAACCCCGCCTACCTCGCCAAGGTCGCGGCGACGGCCGACATCATCTCGGGCGGTCGCGTCGAGATGGGCATCGGCGCCGGCTGGTACGAGCACGAGTGGCTCGCGTTCGGCTACGGCTTCCCGTCCGCCGGCACGCGGATCGCGATGCTCGACGAGGGCGTGCAGATCTTCAAGCAGCTCTGGACCAACGGCACCGCGACGCTCGACGGCGAGCACTACCAGGTCAACGGTGCGCAGCTGTCCCCCCTGCCCCTGCAGGTGGACGGCCCACCGCTGTGGATCGCGGGCGGCGGCGAGAAGAAGACGCTGCGCATCGCAGCCGAGCACGCCTCGTACACCAACTTCGACGGTTCCCCGGAGGGCTTCGCGCACAAGTCGCAGGTCCTGCGCGGCCACTGCGACGCCATCGGGCGCCCGTTCGAGGAGATCACCCGGTCGTCCAACTACAACGTGGTCATCGGGTCGACCGAGGCCGAGGTCGACGACCGCATCGCCTGGATCGAGGAGCACTACAGCAACACGGTGCCCGCCAAGGCCGCAAAGGAGGCGGAGAACTTCCGCAACGGCCCCCTCGTCGGCACACCGGAGCAGATCGTCGAGAAGCTCCAGGCCCTCGAGAAGCTCGGCATGACCTACGCGATCACGTACTTCGCCGAGGCCGCCTACGACCGCTCGGGCATCGAGCTCTTCGAGAACGAGGTCATCCCCGCGCTGCGCTGACCTCAGTCCCGCTCGGCGATCACCACGGCCGACGCGATGCCCGCGTCGTGCGAGATGGACAGGTGGAACCGGTCGACCCCGGCCGTGGCCGCCGCGGCGGCGACCGTGCCGACGACCTCCACCACCGGCTGCGCGCCCAGCACCCGGCGCACGGTCGCGTCCTGCCAGCTCATGCCGCCCGGGGCGCCGAGCGCCTTGGCGATCGCCTCCTTAGCGGCGAACCGCGCCGCGAGGGAGGTCTCAGGCATCTCGCGCTCCTCGGGCGTGAACAGCCGTTCGCGCAGCGCCGGCACCCGGTGCAGCGTCTCGACGAACCGGGCGACGTCGACGACGTCGATGCCTACCCCGACGATCACCCGACGATCACTCGACCGTGACGGACTTCGCGAGGTTGCGCGGCTGGTCCACGTCCAGGCCCTTCGCGGTGGCCAGCTCGCACGCGAAGACCTGCAGCGGCACCACGGCGAGCAGCGGGGCGAGCAGCGTGGGCGACTGCGGGACGTAGAACACCTCGTCGGCGTAGGCCAGCACGTCCTCGTCGCCGTCCTCGGCGATCACCAGCGTCCGGGCCCCGCGGGCACGGATCTCCTGGATGTTCGAGACGACCTTCGAGTGCAGGGAGTGCCGTCCGCGCGGGGAGGGCACGATGACGAAGACCGGCTGCCCCTCGTCGATCAGGGCGATCGGACCGTGCTTGAGCTCCCCGGCGGCGAACCCCTCGGCGTGGATGTACGCGAGCTCCTTGAGCTTGAGCGCGCCCTCCATCGCCACCGGGAACCCGACGTGCCGCCCGAGGAACAGCACCGACGACGTGTCCACCATGGACCGCGCGGTCTCGCGCACGCGGTCGGACCGGTCGAGCACCTGCTGGATCTTGTCCGGCATCGCCCGCAGCTCGCTGAGGATCGCGGCGACCTCGTCGGCGTACATGTTGCCGCGCAGCTGGGCGAGGTAGAGCCCCAGCAGGTAGGCGGCCGTGATCTGCGCCAGGAACGCCTTGGTGGACGCGACCGCGATCTCGGGGCCGGCGTGCGTGTAGAGCGCGGCATCGGACTCGCGCGGGATGGTCGAGCCGTGCGTGTTCACCAGGGCGAGCACCTTGGCGCCCTGCTCGCGCGCGTGCCGCACGGCCATGAGCGTGTCCATGGTCTCGCCGGACTGCGACACGGCGACCACGAGCGTCCGCTCGTCGACCACCGGGTCGCGGTACCGGAACTCGTGCGCCAGCTCGACCTCGACGGGGATGCGGCACCAGTGCTCGATCGCGTACTTGGCGACGTGCCCGGCGTAGGCGGCGGTGCCGCAGGCGACCACGATGATCTTGTCGACGGAGCGCAGAACGGACTCGTCGATCCGGATCTCGTCGAGCACCAGGCGCCCGCGGACGTCGGTCCGGCCGAGGAGGGTGTCCGCGACGGCCTGGGGCTGGTCGTGGATCTCCTTGTCCATGAACGAGGCGAAGCCGCCCTTCTCGGCGGCGGCCGCGTCCCAGTCGACCGTGTACCGGCGTGCCTGCGCGGGACGACCGTCGAAGTCCGTCACCGCGACGGCGTCGGGCGTGATGGTCACCACCTGGTCCTGGCCGAGCTCGAGCGCCTCGCGCGTGTGCGAGATGAACGCCGCGACGTCGGACCCGAGGAAGTTCTCCCCGTTGCCGATGCCGACGACGAGCGGCGAGTCGTGCCGGGCGCCGACGACCGTGTCGGGCGCGTCCTCGTGCACGGCCAGCAGCGTGAAGGTGCCGTGCAGCGTGCGCGCCACCGCGGTCATGGCCTCGGTGAGGTCCCCGGAGCCCTCGTAGGCCCGCGCGATGAGCTGCGCGGCGACCTCGGTGTCGGTCTGCGAGAGGAACTCGACGCCCTCGGCCACCAGCTCGGCCTTGAGGGTGGCAAAGTTCTCGACGATGCCGTTGTGGATGACGGCGAGCTTGCCGGCCACGTGCGGGTGGGCGTTGACGTCGGTCGGGCCGCCGTGCGTCGCCCAGCGGGTGTGCCCGATCGCGGCGGTCGACTCCGGCAGCGGGTGCAGGTCGACCTCCTCGACCAGGTTGGCCAGCTTGCCGGCCTTCTTGGCGGTGGCCAGCTGGCCGTCCGGGCTGACCAGCGCGACGCCGGCCGAGTCGTAGCCCCGGTACTCGAGCCTCCGCAGACCCTCCAGCACGACGTCGAGGGGGCGGTCGCTGGCTACCTGGCTACCGACGTAGCCGACGATTCCACACATGGCGGGGAGTCTACCGGGGCGCCCGGTCGGTCCCMGTGGCGGACCTCGGGCACAATCGTCCCCGTGCCACCGTCGCTCACCCCGGCCACGCCCTACGTCGACCTGGACCGCGACGCCTGGACGAGGCTCTCTGCCTCCACCCCGCTGCCGCTCACCGACGCGGACGTCGAACGCCTCGCCGGCCTGGGCGACCCCATCGACCTGGCCGAGGTCGACGCCATCTACCGACCGATCTCGCGGCTGCTCGACCTGCACATCGAGGCGACCCGCGGGCTGCACGCGGCATCGAGCACGTTCCTGCGCGAGGACGTCGGCGGGACCCCGTTCGTCATCGGGGTGGCGGGATCGGTGGCGGTCGGCAAGTCCACCACCGCACGCCTGCTGCGCGAGCTCCTCGCGCGCTGGCCGGCGACCCCCCGCGTCCAGCTGGTCACCACGGACGGCTTCCTCTACCCGAACGCCGAGCTCGAGCGCCGCGGGCTGATGGACCGCAAGGGCTTCCCGGAGTCCTACGACCGCCGTGCCCTGCTGCGGTTCGTGTCCAAGGTGAAGGCCGGCCGCCCCGAGGTCCGCGTCCCGGTGTACGACCACCTCACCTACGACATCCTGCCGGGACGCGAGGTCGTCGTGAACCGCCCGGACGTGCTCATCGTCGAGGGCCTGAACGTCCTCCAGCCGGCCCGCCCCACCGCGGAGGGCACGTCGAACCTCGCGGTCAGCGACTTCTTCGACTTCTCGATCTACGTCGATGCCCGTACCAGCGACGTCCGCCGCTGGTACGTGGACCGGTTCCTCACCCTCCGGCAGACGGCGTTCGCGCGCCCCGAGTCGTACTTCCACCGGTTCGCCGCCCTCACCGACGCCGAGGCGGTCGAGCGCGCGGAGCGGATCTGGGACTCGATCAACGAGCCCAACCTGGTGCAGAACATCCTGCCGACGCGCAGTCGCGCCACCCTCGTGCTGACCAAGGGCAGCGACCACTCCGTCGAGCGCGTCCGGCTCCGCAAGCTGTAGGGCTCAGCGGCCGGGGCTCGCCTCGGCGGCCTCCAGCAGGCGGACCGGATACTGCTCGCTGTCCGTCTCCTCCAGCGCGTCGAGCGCCGTCGACACCGCCTCCTGCGGTCCACCGCAGCGGTCGGTGGGCCACGACGGTCGGATCGCCCGACCGAGGACGTCGACCAGCCACAGGGCCGGCGGGATCACGGACGCCGTGCTGCAGGTGCCGCCCTGCTCCGCCGACGGCCGACGCAGGGCCACGACGAGCGCGTCGAGGTCACCCTCGCGCCGGCTCGCCGTCAGCGCCGTCCACGTTCCCGACGAGTCGTGCAGCGTGCCGCCCGGGGTGCACACGACGACGCTCACGGGGTGGAACCCGTCGGGCACGCGTCCCACCTCGGGCGCGTCGGCGCGCGGGCTGCTCTCCGCGTCGGGCTCACCGGCGGCGGCGAGCTTGAGATCGGCGAGCACCTGCGCCGCGAGGCAGTCGGCGGTCGCCGCGACGACCGCGGTCGGGGCGTCCCGCGCGCTCTCGGGTGCGCTGCAGGCCCCGAGGCCCAGCACCAGGGCTGCGGGCAGCACGAGGCCGACGCCCCACCGCGCACGCTCGCCCATCTCGCCCCCTGTCGCTTCGGCCCATGCCGATGCGCACCCCCGGGGGTGTCGACAGGCACGGGAGCGCCGACAGCGACGTCGACACAGTCAGAGAGTAAGCACAGTCATGGGCGAGATGACGGGGTGATGCCGGATCGTTAGGCGGCGGGGTCGGATCGTGAGCGTCCTGTGACCGGGGGGACGGTCTCCGGCCGCGGGACGTCGCCCGCGTCGGCCACCCGGAGCGCCGGCCCGGCCTGCTCGACGTCGCGGTGGCGCGTCAGGTGGCGCAGGATCCAGTCGATCACCACACCGATGGCCAGCCCGCCGACGACCCCCACGCCCACCGCGACCAGCGTGTGGTCGTGGAGCCAGGCGCCGGCGCCGATGCCGATCACCGCGGAGTAGCAGGCCCACGTGACCGCGGCGATCGCCGTCAGCCCCATGAACCGGCGTCGGCTGTACCCGACCGCACCGGCGGTCATGTTGACGGCGACGCGCCCGATCGGGATGTAGCGCGCGGCGATGATGAACGCCGCGCCGCGGTTGGCCAGCGCGTTCTCCGCCCAGTCGACGGCGGCCTGGCCCCGCGGGGACCGCAGGACGCGCAGGTCGCGCACCTTGACCTTGGTGCCGATCTGGTACGCGATCTGGTCGCCGGTCCACGCCCCGGCGGCGGCGACGAGCATCACGAACCCGATGTTCGGCGAACCCTGCGACATCGCGATCGCCGAGAGGGCGATGACGATGGACTCGCTGGGGACCGGCGGGAAGAACCCGTCGATCGTCGCGAACAGGTACAGCACGACGAAGATCCACGGCGAACCGACGAGGGCGAGCGCCCACTCCTCGATCACGTGACATCCTCCTGCGTCGTGCACCGCGGGCGGGTGCCCCGATGTTCTGGTTCCAAGGTAAGTCGGCACCGGGGTCCGAATACATAGGGGTGCCCCCCGGTTCATCCCTGGTGCAGCCCCGAATCATCCCGGAGTCGGACCCCGGTCCGACCCACGACGCGCGCTCAGGGCAGGGGGAAGCCCAGAGCTCGGGCGGCGGCGGTCGGGCTGGGTTCGGCGGCCCACCGGGCGCCGAACTCGTCCGAGGCCGCGAGCGAGCGGAGCTCGGCGCGATCGAGGTAGAGGGTGCCACCGAGGTGGTCGACCTCGTGCTGGACGATCCGCGCCGACCACCCGCTGACGACCTCGTCGACCGCCGCACCCTGTTCGTCCCGCGCGACCAGGTGCACCTGCCGCGCACGCGCGACCACGGCCTGGTACCCGACGACGCTGAGGCACCCCTCGTAGAACGCGACCCGCTCCGCGTCGACGGCCGTGTACGTCGGGTTGACGAGCACCCGGAACGGCAGCGCGCCGCGCTCTCGGACCTCGGCGTGCTCGTCCGAGACCGTCCCCGGGTCCTCGAGCACCGCGAGGGCCAGCGGCAGCCCGAGCTGCGGCGCGGCCAGGCCGACGCCGGGCGCGGCCCGCATCGTCCGGTGCATCACGTCGATCAGGGCGGCGAGCTCGTCGTCGGAGAGCTGGGCGTCGTAGGGCGTCGCGACCGCGCGCAACGCCGGGTGGCCCGCCTGGACGATCGGCGCGACGCTGTCGGGTGTCCGGGTCCCGGCCTCGATGATCCAGAGCGCGACGTCACGCAGCGCCTGCTCCCACTGCGGCCCGGACGGCACTAGAGCGCCAGCCGCTGCAGGACGACGTCGGCCAGCTCGTGCGCCACGCGGTCGGCCTCGGACTGGGTGCCGGCCTCGACCATGACGCGGACGAGGTCCTCGGTGCCGGACGACCGCAGCAGCACCCGCCCGGTGTCGCCCAGCCCTGCCTCGGCGGCGCGGACGGCGTCGAGAAGGGGGCGGTCGGTGTCGGCGCGACGCTTGTCGACGCCGGGCACGTTGACCAGGATCTGCGGGAGGCGGTTCACCACGCCGGCCAGCTGCGCGATCGGGGTGCCCGTCGCGGCGACCCGGGCGGCGAGCTGGAGCGCGGTCAGCACCCCGTCGCCGGTGGTCGCGTGCGCGGCCATGATGATGTGCCCGGACTGCTCGCCGCCGAGCGAGAACCCGCCCGCGCGCATCGCCTCGAGCACATAGCGGTCACCGACGGCGGTGTCGATCGTCGCGATGCCGGCCTCGCGCATCGCGATCTTCAGGCCGAGGTTGCTCATCACGGTGGTGACGAGCGTGTCGTCGACGAGGGCGCCGCGGTCGCGCATCGCGAGGGCGAGGATCCCCATGATCTGGTCGCCGTCCACCAGCACGCCCGACGCGTCGACGGCCAGGCACCGGTCGGCGTCCCCGTCGAAGGCGACACCCAGGTCCGCGCCGGAGGCCACGACGGCGGCCTGCAGCTGCTCGGGGTGCGTGGATCCGCAGAGCTCGTTGATGTTCCGCCCGTCGGGCGAGGCGTTGATGACCACGACGTCGGCACCGGCCTGTCGCAGCGCCGCCGGGCCGACGTCGCTCGCGGCGCCGTTCGCGCAGTCGACCGCGATCCGCAGACCGGTCAGCGGCACGTCGATGGTGCCGACGAGGTGCTCGACGTACTGCTCGCCCGCGCGCCCCGTGTCGACCCGGATGCGGCCGACGTCGCCGCCCAGGGGCCGCTGCCAGCTCTCCCCCATGCGCGCCTCGATCGCGGCCTCGAGCTCGTCGTCGAGCTTGTGCCCGCCCTTGGCGAGGAACTTGATGCCGTTGTCGGGCATCGGGTTGTGCGACGCGGACAGCACCACCCCGATGTCGACGCCGAGCTCGGCGGTGAGGTACGCGACCGCAGGGGTCGGCAGGACGCCGACGTTGTTGACGTCCACGCCGGCGGAGGCGAGCCCCGCGGAGACGGCCGCGGCGAGGAACTCGCCCGACGCCCGCGAGTCACGGCCGACGATCGCGCGCGGGCGGTGACCCTCGAACTCGCCGAGCGAGCCGAGCACGTGCGCTGCCGCGACCGACAGGTCGAGCGCGAGCTCGGCGGTCACGTCCCGGTTGGCGAGCCCACGCACGCCGTCGGTGCCGAACAGTCGGCCCATGGTCAGACTCCTTCATCGTGGGGCGCCATGCGCAACCCCTCGCGCGCGAACAGGTTGATGGTGGCAGACATGCCGATGGCCCCGCTGGTCGTGAGACCTGCGGGGCCATCGGGCCGAAGAACTCAAAGACAGCTGATCAGCGCTTCGAGTACTGCGGAGCCTTGCGGGCCTTCTTGAGACCGGCCTTCTTGCGCTCCACGACGCGGGCGTCGCGGGTCAGGAAGCCGGCCTTCTTCAGGGCCGGGCGGTTGTGCTCCTCGTCGATCGCGTTCAGCGCACGGGCGATGCCCAGGCGCAGCGCGCCGGCCTGGCCGCTCACGCCACCACCGGTGATGCGGGCGACGACGTCGAAGCGACCCTCGACGTCGACCAGCTTGAACGGGGAGTTCACGAGCTGCTGGTGCACCTTGTTGGGGAAGTAGTCCTCGAGCGTGCGCCCGTTGACCTTCCACTGGCCGGTGCCGGGGACCAGGCGCACGCGCGCGATGGCCTCCTTGCGGCGGCCCAGCGCGTTCGCCGGGGCCGTGATGCTCTGACCGCGGCCCGTGGGGGCAGCCGTCTCGGAGGTGTAGCTGGTGGGGGTGTCATCGCCCTCGAGGTCGATGTCGACCGTGGTCTCTGCCACTGGTGTCCTCGCGTCCTTGTTCTCTGTACTCAGCCGGCTCACGCCTGCTGAGAGACCTGGGTGATCTCGAAGGGCTTCGGCTGCTGCGCCGCGTGCGGGTGCTCGGCACCGGCGTAGACCTTGAGCTTGGTGAGCTGCTGACGCGCGAGCGAGCTCTTGGGGAGCATGCCGCGGACAGCCTTCTCGATCGCGCGCTCGGGGTGCTTCTCCAGGAGGTCGGAGTAGGCCACGGCGCGGAGGCCACCCGGGTAACCCGAGTGGCGGTACGCGAGCTTGTTCTCGCGCTTGTTGCCGGTCAGTGCGATCTTCTCCGCGTTGATGACGATGACAAAGTCACCGCCGTCGACGTGAGGAGCGAAAGTCGCCTTGTGCTTGCCGCGCAGCAACGTGGCCACATGAGTGGCCAGGCGGCCCAGGACGACATCGGTCGCGTCGATGACGTACCAGTTCCGCTCGACGTCGCCGGGCTTCGGGGTGTACGTACGCACGGTCGTCAGCCTTCGTTTCGTTGCGAGTCTTGTCGCGGCGAGACCACGCAGGTTGCGGGTCCGCCGATGAATGCTTCGTCGGCATCCGGGCGGCGAGCGGGAACGCACCAGCCCTGCCGTTCTGGCTCGGTGCTGAGTACACCGGCGCTCGAACGGGGACGCACAACGACACACCAGGGTAGCCGCCGCCCCGGCGGAGGGTCAAAACGCGTCAGGCCGACCCGGGCGGGCCGTGCCTGCGGACCGGCCGCAGGGCCGCCGAGGCGGCCCGGACCACTCGCTCCGTGAGGTCGTCGAGCGTGGGGGTGCGCAAGGCCCAGTGCTGCCAGTACAGGGGCACGTCGAGGTGCTTGCCGGCCCGGACCTCCACCAGGGCGCCCGCGGCGATGCGCTCCGCGGCGGCCACCTCGGGCACCATCCCCCACCCGAGCCCCGCCTCGACCAGCCCGACGAACGCCGACTGCGACGGCACGAAGTGCACGAGCGGTGTCACCGTGCGACGGCCGACGACGGACGCCACGAACCGCTCCTGCAGGCCGTCCTCCCGGTTGAAGGCGAGCAGGGGTGCGGCGGCGAACGCCTCGGCCCCCAGCCCGTCGGCGAACCAGCGGTCCCGCTGTCCCGGCGCCGCGACGGCCAGGTAGCGCATGGCACCCAGGCGGCGGACCCGGCAGCCCTGGACCGCGCGCGGGTCGGCGGTCACCGCCGCCATCACGGTGCCGTCCCGCAGCAGGTCAGCGGACAGTTCCTGGTCCTCGCGCCGCAGGTCGAGCAGGACGTCCGCCGGCAGGTCGGCCACCGCCGCGGGGAACCACGTCGACATCGAGTCGTCGTTCACGGCCACCGGCAACCGCCGCGTCGCGGCCGACGGCCGCGCACTGCGCGCACCGCCCGGCGCCGGCACCAGCTGACCGAGCGCGTCCCGCCCGAGCAGCTCCACCTGCCCCGCCAGCCGCACCAGGACCTCGCCGTCCTGGGTGGGGCGGCACGGCCGCGTGCGCAGCACCAGCACGCGACCCACCTGCTGCTCGAGCGCCTTGATCCGCTGGCTGACGGCCGACGGCGTCACGTGCAGCCGGGCGGCGGCCGCGTCGAAGCTGCCCTCGTGCACCACGGCCGCGAGGGCGCTCAGCTGGTCCGCGTCGAACGCCACATGAAGGATCCTAATGGTTCATGAGCAATCTGAACTGGTCTTAACAAGCGCGCGCGCCTAGCGTCGTGGCCGTGCCAGCCGTCGCCCTCTCGGGCTTCCTCACCGCCCTGTCGCTCATCGTCGCCATCGGCGCCCAGAACGCCTTCGTGCTGCGCCAGGGCATCCGACGCGAGCACGTCCTGCCCGTGGTGGCCATCTGCGCCGCGGCCGACGCGCTGCTCGTCGCGGCGGGCATCGCGGGCCTCGGCGCGCTCGTCACGTCCCATCCCACGGTGCTCACGGTCACGAAGTACGCCGGTGCCGCGTTCCTGCTGGTCCTTGCCGTCGGCGCTGCGCTGCGTGCGCGGCACCCGTCCCACCTCGACCCCGCCACCGAGGGGCCGGCCGCGCTCGGGGCGGTCCTGTCGACCTGCCTCGCCCTGACGTTCCTCAACCCGCACGTCTACCTGGACACGGTCGTGCTGCTCGGCTCGCTCGCGCACCAGCACGACCCGGGCGCCTGGGTGTTCGGCGTCGGTGCGGTGACCGCGAGCGTCGTCTGGTTCACGGTGCTCGGGTTCGGCGCGGCGTACCTGCGCCCGGTGTTCGCGAAGCCCCGCGCGTGGCAGGTGCTCGACCTGGTGATCGCGGTGGTGATGGCGACGCTGGCGATCGCGCTCGTGCTCTAGCTAGCGCACCCGGTCCACGCGCGCGGCGTCCCACACGGGCTCGGGCGTCTCCACGACCTCGCCGTCGGCGCCGAACACGAGGTACCGGTCGAACGTGCGCGTGAACCAGCGGTCGTGGGTGACGGCGAGCACGGTGCCCTCGAACGCGGCGAGGCCGGTCTCGAGCGCCTCCGCCGAGTGCAGGTCGAGGTTGTCCGTCGGCTCGTCGAGCAGCAGAAGGGTCGCTCCGCCGAGCTCGAGCAGCAGGATCTGCAGGCGGGCCTGCTGGCCGCCGGACAGCGTCTCGTACCGCTGCTCGGCGGCGCCGACCAGCTCGTAGCGGTCGAGCGCCTTGCTGGCCTGCTCGCGCCCGAGCCCCGAGCGGTGGCCCTCGCCACGGTGCAGGATCTCCAGCAGCGTGCGGCCGACGAGCTCGGGGTGCCCGTGGTTCTGCGCGAACCAGCCCGGCCGCACGCGCGGACCCAGGACGACGCGGCCGGTGTGGTTGACCGGCGCGACGGGTAGGTCGTCGGCGGGTGCGTGCTCCGGGCCGGGGTCGCTGCCGCCGGCCGCGAGCAGCCGCAGGAAGTGCGACTTGCCCGAACCGTTCGACCCGAGCACGGCGACGCGCTCGCCGAACCAGACCTCGAGATCGAACGGCTTCATCAGCCCCGTGAGCTCGAGGCCCGTGGCGACGACCGCACGCTTGGCGGTCCGACCGCCCCGCAGCCGCACCCGGACGTTCTGCTCGCGGGCCAGGAGGGTCGGCGGACCCGCCTCCTCGAACTTGCGCAGCCGCGTCTGCGCCGCCGAGTAGCGCGACGCGAGACCGTCGTTGAACGCGGCCTTCGTCTTGAGGGTCAGCACGAGCTCCTTGAGCTTCGCGTGCTCCTCCTCCCAGCGCCGCAGCAGCTCCTCGAGCCGCGAGCGCCGGTCCTCGCGCGCCTGGTGGTACGTGGCGAACCCGCCGCCGTGCACCCAGACCGCCGCCCCCATCACACCGGGCTCCAGGGTCGCCACCTGCGTCGCGACGCGCGCGAGCATCTCCCGGTCGTGGCTGACGAACAGCACCGTCTTGTTCGACGCCCGCAGCTTGTCCTCGAGCCAGCGCTTCGTCGGCACGTCGAGCGCGTTGTCGGGCTCGTCGAGCAGCAGCACCTCGTCGGGTCCGCGCAGCAGGGCCTCGAGCACCAACCGCTTCTGCTCCCCGCCGGACAGCGTGCGCACCTCACGGTGCTGCGCCTGCTCGAACGGGATGGACAGCACGGCGTCGGTGACGCGGTCCCAGCCCGCCTCGGCCTCGTAGCCCCCGACATCGGCCCAGTCGACGAGCGCCTGCGCGTACCGCATCTGCGCGGGCTCGTCGTCGACCTCCATGATCCCGACCTCCGCCGCGGCGAGCTCGACCGCGGCGTCGCGGACGGCCGGCGCAGCCAGCGAGGCCAGCAGGTCCCGGATCGAGCGGTCGTCGTGGATCCGGCCGATGTCCTGGCGCATGATCCCGAGCCCGCCACTACGACCCACGGAACCGGAGTGCGGCTGCTCGTCGCCCGCGACGATCCTCAGCAGGGTCGTCTTGCCCGCGCCGTTGGGGCCCACGAGCGCGACGCGCGCGCCGTCTCCCACGCGGAACGTGATGTCGTCGAGGAGCGGACGCCCGTCGGAGAGCACGTACCCGATGCCGCCGATGTCGAGATGACCCATGCCTCCATCTTCCCCGGCGCCACACGTGTGGCCCATCGCATTGCGTGTCGGGCCGCCCACACCTGGCGTCGGCGCGCGCACGGTGCGAAGGTCGGTGGCATGACCGACGACACCTCCGGCACCAGTCCCGATCCCGAGCTCGACAGCGAGGGCGACACCGACCAGCTGTCCAGCGAGGACACGTTGCTCGACCGCGGCGTCGAGGACCTGCTCGACGAGGGCTACACGGTGCCCACCCGGCCCCGCTCGAACCACTACGGCGAGACGCCGTGGGAAGAGTCGCACCGCGAGACGATCGACCAGCGGATCGGGCAGGAGGAGCCCGAGGTCTGGGAGGCCCGGCCCAGGCCCGAGCGCGAGGAGTTCCGCGCCGGCCGGCTGATCGAGGACGACGACGCCGTCGAGGCGGGCGGGACCGACGGCTTCGCCATCGACGCCGGCATCTCGGGCGGCGCCGCGAGCGCCGAGGAGGCCGCGGTGCACCTCATCGAGGAGGAGTACGTCGACGACCGGCGGTACCGCGACGACGTCGAGGACTGACCTGGAGCGCAGCGGAGGGTGAGGGGCGCGGAGCGTCACTCGCCCTCCGCGGAGCGCAAGGCCAGTCCGACCGTCAAACCCGAGGACCGACCTGGAGCGCAGCGGAGGGTGAGGGGCGCGGAGCGTCACTCGCCCTCCGCGGAGCGCAAGGCCAGTCCGACCGTCAAACCCCGAGGACTGAACCGGAGCGCAGCGCAGGGCCAGTCCGACCGTCACCACTCGAGGACCGGGGAGCCGGCGCTCAGCCGCAGCAGCCGGGCCCTGCGTGCTGCAGGTCGTCGGCCGCGCGGCGCGCGCGCGTCTGCGCCGCCCGGGCCGCCAGCTGGTCGTCCGAGGGGTAGCCCACCTCCTCCAGCGTGAGCCCGCGCGCCGCGACGACGTGCACCCCGGCGTCCCGACGACGACGCGCCAGGAGCTCGGCCGGCCAGCCGGCGCCGCTGCGCCCCTCCCCCACGGCGAGGCTCGCGCCGACGAGCGAGCGCACCATCGAGTGGCAGAACGCGTCCGCCTGGACGGTGGCCACGACGAGGCCCGCGTCCGGCCCGTCGACAGGCCGCGACCAGGCGAACGCTTCCAGCGTGCGGATCGTCGTCGCCCCCTCGCGCGGCTTGCAGTACGACGCGAAGTCGTGCCGGCCGACGAGCGGTCGTGCGGCGGCGGCCATCGAGTCGACGTCCAGCGCGCGCCGGTGCCACAGGACGTGCGCCCGGGACAAGGGGTCACGGCGCGCGGCGTCGTCGCAGATCCGGTACGTGTACCGGCGACGCAGGGCCGAGAACCGCGCGTCGAAGCCCTCCGGCGCACGCGTGAGGGCGTGCAGCACGAGGTCGGTGGGCAGCACGCCGCCGAGACGCCCGAGGAGCGCGTCCTCGATCGACCGCTCCGTCCGGCCGCGCGAGGCCGCCAGGAGTCCCGCCGGGATGTCGACGTGGGCAACCTGGCCCCGTGCGTGCACGCCCGAGTCCGTCCGACCGGCCACCGTGACCCGCGGCGGCCCGTCGGTCCGCAGCACGGTCGCCAGGGCTGCCTCCAGGACCCCCTGGACGGTCCTCAGCCCCGGCTGGAGGGCCCAGCCGGCGAAGTGGGTCCCGTCGTACGCCAGGTCGAGCCGCAGCCGGACGGCGGGCTCCTCCACGCTCTCGCTCACGGGGGAACACGGTAGTCGGCTCCGGGGCGCCCGTTCGCTCGCTACCGTGGGCCCGTGCCCAGCACCGGCTCCGACCCGTTCACGCTCGCCGTCGACTGCGGCGGCGGCGGCATCAAGGCGTCGGTGCTCGACGCGGCCGGCACACTGCACGCACCGGCGGTCCGGGTACCGACGCCCTACCCCCTCCCGCCCGAGCGCCTCGTCGCGACCATCGCCGACATCGCCGCCGGCCTTCCCCCGGCCCAGCGCGCCACCGTCGGGATGCCCGGGATGCTCCGGCACGGCGTCGTCGTCGCGACCCCGCACTACATCACCCGCTCCGGCCCGCGCACGGCCATCGACCCGGGCCTGGTCGCCCTGTGGTCCGGGTGCGACATCCGCGCGGCCGTCGAGGCGCGGCTCGGACTGCCGACGCTCGTGCTCAACGACGCCGAGGTGCACGGCGCCGGCGTCATCTCGGGCACCGGCATCGAGCTGGTGCTCACGCTCGGCACCGGGCTGGGAACCGCGCTGTTCGACGGCGGCGTGCTCGCGCCGCACCTCGAGCTGTCCCAGGCGCCCGTGCGCTGGGGCACCACCTACGACGCGTACATCGGGCAGGTGGAGCGGGCGCGGCTGGGCGACGCGCTCTGGTCGCGGCGCGTCCGGCGCGTCGTGGACGGCTTCCGGCCGGTGTTCGTGTGGGACCGGCTCTATCTCGGCGGCGGGAACGCGCGCCAGGTCACCGCGACCACGCTGGCGCGGCTCGGCGACGACGTCGTCGTCGTGCCCAACCAGGCGGGCATCGTCGGCGGAGTCCGGGCGTGGTCGCTCGGCGTCTGAGCTACTCGGCCGGGACCTTGGGGCGCGCGTCGACCTCGTCGAGCGCCTCCAGCAGCACCCGCGTGAACCGCGCCGGCTGCACCAGGCTCACCAGGTGCGTCGCGCGGGGCACGACCACGAGCCGACCGTCCCGGCACGCGGCCAGGAACCGCCGCTCCTCGCCGCGGAAGTGGTCGAACGCCCCGTTGACCAGCCAGACCGGCGCCTCGATCCGGGCCAGGTCCGCCAACGGCGTCGCCACCGTCATCTCGCGCAGCACCTCGTTCGTGGCGTCCAGCGCGAATCCGCCGGCCCCGACGTCGCGGGCACCCGCGGGCGGCAGGGCGAGGTCGACGAAGAACTGGTTCAGCCGTGCGCCCCGGTCGGGCAGCCGGGCGATGCCGTGCGCGCCGACGGCCCAGCCCGTCAGCAGCACCCGGTGCGGCTGGGTCGAGCACGACGCCGCCAGCACGCCGGCGACCTGACCGGGGAAGCGTGCGGCGTGCCGGATCGCGACGTACCCGCCCAGCGAGAGGCCGACGACGAACGCCTCCCCGCCGACGTCGTCGATCGCCTCGGCCACGGTGTCGACGGCGGCGTCCAGCGTGAACGGCTCGCCGACCCGGGTGCCGTGCGCGGGCAGGTCCACCGCGACCGCTCGCCGACCCACGCGCTCCAGCGCCTCGAGCTGCGCCCGCCACATCGTGCGGGACGTCCGCAGCCCGTGCACCAGGACGACCGGCAGGCTCATGCGTCCGACTCTAGGCGTGGGTGCGACGACCCGCGCCGGGACGCAAGAAGACCCGGGACCAGTCGGTCCCGGGCCTTCTCGGTGGAGCTGTCAGGTCACGCCTTGTCGGCGTCGCCCTCGGTCTCGACAGGCGCGTCCTCGACGGGCGCGTCCTCGACAGGGGCGTCCTCGACGACGACGTCCTCGACGGGCTTGTCCTCGACCTTGTCGGCCTTCTTCTCCTTCGGCGCGGCCTTCGAGGCGGCCTTGGTGGCCTCCTTGACGACGGCCTGCTTCGGGGAGAGCGGCTCGAGCACGAGCTCGATGACGGCCATCGGGGCGTTGTCGCCCTTGCGGGGGCCGATCTTGGTGATGCGCGTGTAGCCACCCTGGCGCTCGGCGACGGCCGGAGCGATCTCGGTGAACAGCACGTGGACGACGGACTTGTCCTTGACGACGGTCATCACGCGGCGGCGGGCGTGCAGGTCACCACGCTTGGCGAACGTGATCAGGCGCTCGGCGAGCGGACGCAGGCGCTTGGCCTTGGTCTCGGTCGTCGTGATGCGCTTGTGCTCGAACAGCTGCGTCGCGAGGTTCGCGAGGATCAGCCGCTCGTGAGCCGGTCCGCCACCGAGCCGGGGACCCTTGGTGGGCGTAGGCATGGTTTTTACTCCTTGAGTTCCAGTGATGGGCTGCAGACAGGTCGGCGCGAGCCGACCTGCCTAGCTCCCCGGCGTCAGTACTGCTCGTCCTCGACGAAGTCGCCCTCGTCGTCGCCGTAGTAGGCGCCGGCGGCGGACGGGTCGAAGTCGAGCGGGCTGTCCTTGAGCGTCAGGCCAAGCTCGGCGAGCTTCTCCTTGACCTCGGTGATGGACTTCGCACCGAAGTTGCGGATGTCCAGGAGGTCGGCCTCGGAGCGTGCGACGAGCTCACCCACGGAGTGGATGCCCTCACGCTTGAGGCAGTTGTAGGAGCGGATCGTGAGCTGCAGGTCCTCGATCGGCAGAGCGAGGTCCGCGGCGAGCGCAGCGTCGGTCGGCGACGGGCCGATCTCGATGCCCTCGGCCTCGACGTTGAGCTCACGGGCAAGCCCGAAGAGCTCGACCAGCGTCTTGCCGGCGGACGCCAGCGCGTCGCGCGGGCTGATGGCCGACTTGGTCTCGACGTCGACGACGAGCTTGTCGAAGTCCGTGCGCTGCTCCACGCGCGTCGCCTCGACCTTGTAGGTCACCTTGAGGACCGGCGAGTAGATCGAGTCGACCGGGATGCGGCCGATCTCGGCGTCGAACGACTTGTTCTGGTTCGCGGACACGTACCCGCGCCCCCGCTCGACGGTCAGCTCGATCTCGAGCTTGCCCTTGTCGTTCAGCGTGGCCAGGTGCAGGTCGGGGTTGTGCACCTCGACGCCGGCGGGCGGCACGATGTCCGCGGCGCTGACCTCACCCGCGCCCTGCTTGCGCAGGTACATCACGACGGGCTCGTCGTTCTCCGAGGAGACGACCAGCTGCTTGATGTTGAGGATGATCTCGGTGACGTCCTCCTTGACGCCCGGCACGGTGGAGAACTCGTGCAGGACGCCGTCGATCCGGATGGACGTGACGGCGGCACCGGGGATGGAGGACAGCAGCGTCCGGCGGAGCGAGTTGCCGAGCGTGTAGCCGAAACCCGGCTCCAGCGGCTCGATGGAGAACCGCGACCGGTTCTCCGAGATGACCTCTTCGGTCAGGGTGGGGCGCTGTGCAATCAGCACGGTGTTGTTTCCTCTCAGCGGGCGTCCGCCATATGACGCTGCGCAGTACTACGGGCCGGCCCGGTCTCGGTCTACCTGGTCGGCGTCAAGTTCTGTCCGGGTCGGTGCGTGCCTCGCGGCGCGCACCGACCCGGCCGAGCCGAGCGTCAGACGCGCCGGCGCTTCGGCGGACGGCAGCCGTTGTGCGCCTGGGGCGTCACGTCCTGGATCGAGCCGACCTCCAGGCCGGTCGCCTGGAGCGAGCGGATCGCGGTCTCACGGCCAGAGCCGGGGCCCTTGACGAAGACGTCGACCTTCTTCATGCCGTGCTCCTGGGCGCGACGGGCGGCCGCCTCGGCGGCGAGCTGCGCCGCGAAGGGGGTCGACTTGCGCGAGCCCTTGAAGCCCACCTGGCCGGACGAGGCCGACGCGATGACGGCGCCGGTCGGGTCGGTGATGGAGATGATCGTGTTGTTGAACGTGCTCTTGATGTGCGCCTGGCCGTGGGAGACGTTCTTCTTCTCCTTGCGGCGCGGCT
Organism: Cellulomonas sp. P5_E12; assembly: GCF_054049315.1. Lineage (NCBI taxonomy): Bacteria > Bacillati > Actinomycetota > Actinomycetes > Micrococcales > Cellulomonadaceae > Cellulomonas > Cellulomonas sp. P5_E12. The sequence continues at coordinate 18,365 of NZ_JBFUMP010000026.1, forward strand.
TGCGCACGGCGGAACGGGTCTTGGGAGGCATTCTCTTCTTCTCTCGAGGTCTGATCGGCTTGCCCTGGCGCGCGGCGCCGGGGGCGGAGGGCTACTTGCGCCCGGCCTTCTTCTTGCCGGCCACGGTGCGCTTCGGGCCCTTGCGGGTACGCGCGTTGGTCTTGGTGCGCTGACCGCGCACCGGAAGGCCACGGCGGTGGCGCAGGCCCTCGTAGCAGCCGATCTCGACCTTGCGGCGGATGTCCGCAGCGACCTCGCGGCGAAGGTCACCCTCGAGCTTGTAGCTGCCCTCGAGGTAGTCGCGGAGCGCGACGAGCTCGGCGTCGCCGAGGTCCTTCACGCGGATGTCCGGGCTGATGCCGGTCGCGGCCAGAGTTGCCTGGGCGCGGGTACGGCCGACCCCGTAGATGTAGGTGAGCGCGATCTCGAGCCGCTTCTCGCGGGGGAGGTCGACGCCGATAAGACGTGCCATGTGCCTGGTGGCTCCTGAACTGCATCGGAGGTCTGCCGCACTGCCCTCCCGCGTGCTGCGGGCCCCGGCCTCCGACCGAGGGTGCACCGGCGAGTGATCGCCGGAGTGGCTGTGCGCTTGCTGGTCCTCCGGAGAGGACCGGTGGTGCTGGTCGAGCTGCTGGTCCGAGCGGACCGGCGTCAGGGCATCAGCCCTGGCGCTGCTTGTGGCGCAGGTTCTCGCAGATCACCTGGACGCGACCGTGCCGGCGGATCACCTTGCACTTGTCGCAGATCTTCTTGACGCTGGGCTTGACCTTCATCGCGTGTTCCTCCGCCGCCGTTCTTTCTCGGGTACCCGAGGCATGACGGCGTGTTCGAGTGGTGATTACTTGTAGCGGTAGACGATCCGGCCGCGGGACAGGTCGTACGGGCTCAGTTCGACCACCACCCGGTCCTCGGGGAGGATCCGGATGTAGTGCTGTCGCATCTTGCCCGAGATGTGGGCGAGAACCTTGTGGCCGTTGGTGAGCTCCACGCGGAACATCGCGTTCGGCAGAGCCTCCACGACGCTGCCCTCGATCTCGATGACACCGTCCTTCTTCGCCATATCCTCCGCTAACTGTCGGTCGTGTGGATCAGCCCACATCAGCCGATCCCACCCCGCGAGGGGTGGCGTCGGTCGAGGTGGGGCCTACGTGGGAATTACGTGCGGGGACCGTGCGCCATGCATCCCGGCAGTCTGACCAGTGTCATCTGCGAGAACCGGGCGCACACCCAACGGACGATCTTACGCCATCGGGACCAGAGGACGAAACCGGTCCTGCGCTGGCCGGGCGTGGCCTCGGCCACACGGCCCGCAGGATCGCTCGCGAGGAGACGACCCCGCGGGCCGCGGCTCAGGCTGCGCGGCGCCGACGCAGCACCAGCAACGCACCACCGGCGAGCACCAGGACGCCGGCGGCCAGCACCGCGGGGCCGACGGATGAGCCGGTCGCCGCCAGGACCGCCGAGCTGTCGCCGCCCGCAGCCAGCACCTCGGAGTAGAACGACTCGCTCGGGCTCGGCGTCGCGACCGCCGCCGCGACGGCCTCCGCCGAGCGCGTCGGGCTGGGGGTCGGGCTCGTGCTCGACGTGGGACCGACCTCGGCCGTCGGGGTCACGGTCGGCGTCGGGGCCGCCACCTGCGTGGCCGTCGGCGTCGCGGTGGGGCTGGTCGGCACGGTCGGGGTCGGCGTCGGCGTGGCCGACGGCGGGCACGGGACCGAGGCAGACGGGGTGGGCTTCGGCTCGGCGGGCGCGGTCGGCGCAACGACGCCGCACGCCGGCACGGTCACCATGGCCGACAGCTCCCAGTGCTTCGCCGCGAAGATCGGAGGGTGCCCGATGTAGTCGTTCGGGTACGACGGCGCCTTGTGGTCGGTGAAGACGGCCTCGGTCCCGTTCACCTGGTCCTCCTGCACCGCCCAGCCGGTCCCGCAGACCGTCACGCCCGCCGGGAGCGCCGCGCGGATCTCGTCGAGGGTCAGGTCGCGGTAGGAGGCGTCCGGCCACGTCGCCACGAGGTACTGCTGCGTCGAGTTCTCCCACGACGCGGGCTCGAAGGCGTCCTTCTTGACGTAGACGTAGGCACCCGTCGCCTGCGGCTGGGTCGTCGGCGCGGTCGCCTGCCGGTTCTGCTGCGACCAGTGCTGGGCGCCACGTCCACCACGGTCGTCGTGCGCCAGGGCGGGACCCGCGCCGAGGGCGAGAAGGATCGCCGCGACTCCCACCGCGGCGCTGATCCGCCGAGCGGGCCGGCCATGAGGGAGGTCGGGGATCAGGAAGGGACGAACACTGCGCTGCATGAGCCACCCATCGCATGAGTGCAGGCGCGCGCTGACCACGTGCCTGCCGGAGGCGAGCACCCACCCTCCACCGCGCGGAACGTGCCGCGCGGGCCCCGGGGCGCCCGTGGCGGATCATTCACCGCCGCGCAGGACCGTATCGGACAATCCGGTCAGCCGGCGTACGTTCTGCCAGTTCACAGCCGATGTGTGGATAACTGGACGCAGGTTCACCTAGATGGTCGTACTCACCGGTAACTCAGGCGAGGGGGGCGATGGTGACCCCGAGGCGCGCGAGCTCGGCGGCGCCACCGTCGGGGGCGGTCAGCACCCAGATGCCGTCCTCGAGGATCGCCACCGTGTGCTCCCAGTGGGACGCCCGCGACCCGTCATCGGTCACGACGGTCCAGTCGTCCTCGAGCACCTGGGTGGACCGTTCCCCGCGGACCACCATCGGCTCGACGGCCACGCAGAGGCCGGGGCGCACCCGCGGTCCGCGGTCCCGCCGACGGAAGTTCGGCACGTCGGGAGGCTGATGCATCGCGGTGCCGATGCCGTGCCCCACGTAGTCCTCGACCAGGCCGTAGCGCACGCCGCCGTTCAGCCCTGCGGCCTCGGCGGCGTCGACGACGTCCTCGACGGCCTCCCCCACGGCGCCCAGGCGCTCGGCGCCGGCCAGGGCGGCGATGCCGGCCCACATCGCCCGCTCGGTCGTCTCCGCCAGCGCGATGTCCTCGGGGTCCGCCCCGTCGAGCACGACGGTGATCGCGGAGTCGCCGTGCCAGCCGTCGACGATCGCGCCGCAGTCGATCGAGACGACGTCACCCGGCTCCAGGACGCGGAGGCCCGGGATGCCGTGCACGACCTCGTCGTTCACCGAGACGCAGATCCGCGCCGGGTACCCCTCGTAGTCGAGGAACGAGGGCAGGGCGCCCGCACCCTCGATGACGGCGGCCGCGATCGAGTCGAGCTCCGCCGTGCTGACCCCGGCGACCGTCCGCTCCCGGACCGCCGCCAGGGCATCGGCGACGACGAGGCCCGCCCGCCGCATGAGCAGCACCTGCTCCGGCGTCTTGTACTCGATCCGTTCCCGACCGAACATGAGCCCGGTCAGACCCCGGTCGGGGCGCCGATCGCCGCGACCAGGCGCTCGGTGACGTCGTCGACGTCGCCGATGCCGTCCACCTGCGCGAGCAGGCCGCGGTCGGCGTACACCTGCGCGATCGGCGCGGTCTCCTGCGCGTAGACGTCGAGGCGGTGGCGGACCACGTCCTCGGTGTCGTCCTCGCGGCCCTCGATCTCGGCGCGCTTGAGCAGCCGGCCCACGACCACCTCCGGGTCGGCGGTGATCTCGACCGCGAGGTCGAGCGTCAGCCCGGCGTCCGCGAGGATCGTGTCGAGCTCGGCGACCTGGGCGACGTTGCGCGGATACCCGTCGAGCAGGAACCCGTCCGCGACGTCGTCCTGCGCGAGCCGGTCGCGCACCATGTCGTTGGTCACCGAGTCGGGGACCAACGCACCGCGCGACGTGTACTCCTGCACCGTCTTGCCGAGCGGCGTGCCGCCCTTGATGTTGGCGCGGAAGATGTCGCCGGTCGAGATCGCCGGCACGCCCAGGCGCTCGGCGAGCCGAGCGGCCTGGGTTCCCTTGCCCRCTCCCGGAGGACCGAGCAGGACGAGGCGCGTGCTCACCGCAGGAACCCTTCGTAGTGCCGCTGCTGCAGCTGGGACTCGATCTGCTTGACGGTCTCGAGCCCGACGCCGACCACGATGAGGATCGACGAGCCGCCGAACGGGATGTTCTGACCCACGCCGAGCACGATGAACGCGATCGTCGGGATGAGGGCGACGATGGCCAGGTAGATCGARCCCGGCGCCGTGATCCGGGAGATCACGTAGTCCAGGTACTCGGCCGTCGGACGACCTGCACGGATGCCGGGGATGAAGCCGCCGTACTTCTTCATGTTGTCCGCGACCTCGTCCGGGTTGAACGTGATCGCCGTGTAGAAGTAGCAGAAGAAGATGATCAGGATGACGTACAGGGCGAGGTGCAGCGGGGCGCTGCTCTGCGCCAGGTAGCGCTGGATCCACTGGACCCACCCGGCCGTCGGGTCACCGAACTGGGCGAGGAGCCCGGGGACGGCGAGCAGCGACGACGCGAAGATGATCGGGATCACGCCGGCCATGTTGATCTTGATCGGGATGTACGTGCTCGAGCCGCCGTACATGCGGCGACCGACCATGCGCTTCGCGTACTGCACCGGGATGCGTCGCTGGGACTGCTCGACGAACACGACGAGCGCGATGACCAGGACGATGATCGCCATCACGACGATGAACTTCGAGATGCCGTTGTCACCACCGGCGATCGACCACAGGGCGGTCGGGAAGCTCGCGGCGATCGACGTGAAGATGAGGAGCGACATGCCGTTGCCGACGCCGCGCTCCGTGATGAGCTCGCCGAGCCACATGATCAGGCCGGTGCCGGCGGTCATGGTGATGACCATGATCAGGAGCACGTACCAGCTGTCGTTGGGGATGACGTCGACGGAGCAGCCGCTGAACAGCTGACCGCTGCGCGCGACCGTGATGATCGTCGTCGACTGCAGGACCGCCAGGCCGATGGTCAGGTACCGCGTGTACTGCGTGAGCTTCGCGGTGCCGGACTGGCCCTCCTTGTGGAGCTCCTCGAAACGAGGGATGACCACCCGGAGCAGCTGCACGATGATGCTGGCCGTGATGTACGGCATGATCCCGAGCGCGAACACGGAGAGCTGCAGAAGCGCGCCACCGCTGAACAGGTTCACGAGCCCCAGCAGGTCGTTGCCCTGGGACTGCTCGATACACGTCTGCACGTTCGGGTACGAGACTCCCGGCGTCGGCAGGAACGAGCCGATGCGGAAGATCACCATGATCCCGATGGTGAAGAGCAGCTTGCGCCGCAGGTCGGGCGTTCGGAACGCCCGCACGAATGCGCTGAGCACCTGTCCTCCTGAGCGGCCGGAGCCGCGTCTCGTACGACCGGGTCTTTCCGGCCGTGCCGCCTGCGTTACGTCGCAAGCACCGGGGCACCCTAACTGATGCTGAAGAACATATGGGAACGGGACCGGTGGGGAACTACTGACCCCACCGGTCCCGACCTTCGATCAGTCCTGCGCGACGCTTCCGCCGGCAGCCACGATCGCGTCCTTCGCGGACGCCGAGTAGGCGTCGACCGCGACGGACACCTTGACCGTGAGCTCGCCGGTGCCGAGCACCTTGACGGGCTGGCCCTTGCGGACCGCGCCCTTCGCCACGAGGTCGGCGACCGTCACGTCGCCACCGTTCGGGTACAGCGCCGAGAGCTTGTCCAGGTTGACCACCTGGTACTCGACGCGGAACGGGTTCTTGAAGCCGCGCAGCTTCGGGAGGCGCATGTGCAGAGGCATCTGCCCACCCTCGAAGCGCGTCGGCACCTGGTAGCGGGCCTTGGTGCCCTTGGTGCCACGACCGGCCGTCTTGCCCTTGGACGCCTCGCCACGACCCACGCGGGTCTTGGCGGTCTTGGCGCCCGGGGCCGGACGGAGGTGGTGCACCTTGAGCGTGCCGCCGTTGCCGGGCTGCGCAGCGGCCTCGGCCGCCTTCGCCGCCGCGGCGGAGACCGTCTTCTTCGGCGCAGCAGCCTTGGGCTCGGCCTTGGGAGCCTTCGCCTTCGGTGCAGCCTCGGTCGTCGCCTCAGCCTTGTCGGCCTTCGTCGACGCAGCCTTGGCCTTGGTCGCCTTCGGAGCGGACTCCGTGTCAGCGGCCTTCTTCGCCGGGGCCTTCTTGGCGGCGGCCTTGGGAGCCGTCACCTCGTCAGTCTTCTTCTCGTCTGCCATGGTCACTCCACCTCTTCGACCGCGACAAGGTGCGTCACCGTCTTGACCATGCCGCGGATCTCAGGGCGGTCCTCCTTGACGACGACGTCGCCGATCCGCTTGAGGCCCAGGGTGCGCAGGGTGTCGCGCTGGTTCTGCTTGCCGCCGATGCCAGAACGCGTCTGGGTCACCTTGAGTCGAGCCATCACGCACCTGCCTTCGAGCCCGCCGCAGCGGCCAGGCCGGCAGCCTGGGCGCGCAGGAGGGCGGCCGGGACGACGTGCTCGACCGGGAGCCCGCGGCGCGCGGCCACGGCCTCGGGACGCTCGAGACCCTTGAGGGCCGCGACCGTGGCGTGCACGATGTTGATCGCGTTCGACGAACCGAGCGACTTGCTCAGGACGTCGTGGATGCCGGCGCACTCGAGCACGGCGCGCACCGGGCCACCGGCGATCACACCGGTACCCGGCGAGGCCGGACGCAGGAAGACGACACCGGCAGCGGCCTCACCCTGGATGGGGTGCGGGATGGTGCCCTGGATGCGCGGGACCTTGAAGAAGTTCTTCTTGGCCTCCTCGACGCCCTTGGCGATCGCCGCGGGCACCTCCTTGGCCTTCCCGTAGCCGACACCCACGGTGCCGTCGCCGTCGCCCACCACGACGAGCGCGGTGAAGCTGAAGCGGCGGCCGCCCTTGACGACCTTGGCCACGCGGTTGATCGTCACGACGCGCTCGAGGAACGCGCTCTTCTCTGCGGCGTCGCGACCGCGACCGCCACCGCCGTCACGGCCACGACCGCCGTCACGACGGTCACCGCCGCCACCGGCCCCGGCGCCGCCCGCAGGCGCGCCGGTGTTGCTGCGCTGAGGAGCAGCCATCAGATTGTCCTCTTCTTCGTTCCGAAGTTCGTCGTCGTCGTCACAGCTTCAGACCGCCCTCGCGAGCGCCGTCCGCCACCGCTGCGACGCGGCCGTGGTACTTGTTGCCGCCGCGGTCGAAGACCACAGCGTCAAGGCCGGCAGCCTTCGCACGCTCGGCGATGAGCTCGCCGACCTTGCGGGCCTTGGCAGTCTTGTCGTCGTTCGAGCCACGCAGGTCGGCCTCGAGGGTCGATGCGGACACGAGCGTCTGACCGATGCCGTCGTCCACGACCTGCGCCGTGATGTGCCGGGCGGACCGGGTCACGACGAGACGGGGACGCGCAGCCGAGCCCGCGACCTTCTTGCGAAGGCGGAGGTGACGACGCTGGCGGGCAACACGCTTGCCCTTGCCGAGGATCTTGAGAGCCATGGTTACTTACCGGCCTTTCCGACCTTGCGGCGCACGTTCTCGCCCGCGTACCGGACGCCCTTGCCCTTGTACGGCTCGGGCTTGCGGATCTTGCGGATGTTCGCGGCGACCTCGCCGACCTGCTGCTTGTCGATGCCCTGCACCGAGAAGCGCGTGGGCGCCTCGACGACGAAGGTGATGCCCGCCGGCGGGTTGACCGTGACCGGGTGGCTGAAGCCGAGCGCGAACTCGAGGTCCTCGCCCTTGGCCGTCACGCGGTAACCGGTACCGACGATCTCGAGCTTCTTGACGTAGCCGTCCGTCACGCCGATGACGAGGTTCGCCAGCAGCGTGCGGGTGAGGCCGTGCAGCGAGCGCGAGGCGCGCTCGTCGTCGGGGCGGGTGACCACAAGGGCACCTGCCTCGTCGCGCACGACCTCGATGGGGGCGGCGACCGTGTGCGTCAGGGTGCCCTTGGGGCCCTTGACCGTCACGACGGCACCGTTGATGTCGACATCCACGCCGGTGGGGACCGGGACGGGGACTCTGCCGATTCGGGACATGGCTAGCTCCTTTCCGTCTCGGACTTACCAGACGTAGGCGAGGACTTCCCCACCCACGCCCTTCTTGGCGGCCTGCTTGTCGGTGAGGAGACCGGAGGACGTGGACAGGATCGCCACGCCGAGGCCGCCGAGCACCTTGGGCAGGTTGGTCGACTTGGCGTACACGCGCAGGCCCGGCTTGGACACGCGCTTGACGCCGGCGAGCGCACGCTCGCGGTTGGGGCCGTACTTGAGCTCGATGATGAGGTTCTTGCCGACGACGGCGTCCTCAACCTTCCAGCCCGCGATGTAGCCCTCCGCCTGGAGGATCTCCGCGATGTGCGACTTCAGCTTCGAGAACGGGATCAGCACGGTGTCGTGGTGAGCCGAGTTCGCGTTACGCAGCCGCGTGAGCAGGTCTGCGATGGGGTCGGTCATGGTCATGGGGCTTCCGCCCTTCCTCGCCGGGGTATCCCGCCCCCGAAGGGGCTGGACCTACCGACGTTCGTGTTGCTTGGGTTACCAGCTGCTCTTTGTCACGCCGGGGAGCTCGCCACGGTGGGCCATCTCGCGCACGCAGATCCGGCACAGGCCGAACTTGCGGTACACCGAGTGGGGCCGGCCGCAACGCTGGCAGCGCGTGTAGCCACGCACCGCGAACTTCGGCTTGGCAGCAGCCTTGTTCTTGAGGGCAGTCTTCGCCATGGTCAGATCTCCTTGAACGGGAAGCCGAGGAGCTTGAGGAAAGCGCGACCCTCGTCGTCGGTGTCGGCCGTCGTGACGACCGTGATGTCCATCCCGCGGACCCGGTCGATCTTGTCCTGGTCGATCTCGTGGAACACGGACTGCTCCACGAGGCCGAAGGTGTAGTTGCCGTGACCGTCGAACTGCTGCGGCGAGAGGCCACGGAAGTCACGGATGCGCGGCAGCGCCGTGGAGAGCAGGCGGTCCAGGAACTCCCAGGCACGGTCGCCACGCAGCGTGACGTGGGCGCCGATGGGCATGCCCTCGCGCAGCTTGAACTGCGCGATCGACTTGCGAGCCTTGGTGACCTGCGGCTTCTGGCCCGTGATCTGGGTCAGGTCGCGGATCGCGCCCTCAATGAGCTTGGAGTCCTTGGCGGCCTCGCCGACGCCCATGTTCACGACGACCTTCACCAGGCGCGCGACCTGGTTGATGTTCTCGTGACCGAACTGCTCGAACAGAGCGGTGCGGATCTCGTCGTTGTACTTGGACTTCAGGCGCGGGAGCGCCGGAGCCGTGAGAGTCGTCTCGGTCATCAGATGTCCTTACCGGAGCGCTTGGCGACGCGGACCCGAACGGTGCGGGTACGGCCGTCGCGCTCGACCTGCTCGGTGCGGTAGCCGACCCGGGTGCCCTTCTTGGTCTCCGGGTCCACGAGCATCACGTTGCTGATGTGGATGGGCGCCTCGATCGTCTCGATGCCGCCGGTGCGCGTGCCGCGCTGGGTCTGGCCGGCCTTGACGTGCTTGGTGACGCGCTGGACACCCTCGACGACGAGACGCTGCGACTCGACGAGGACCTCGAGCACACGGCCCTGCTGTCCCTTGTCGCGGCCGGAGATGACGACGACGAGGTCGCCCTTCTTGATCTTGGCCATGGTCAGAGCACCTCCGGCGCCAGCGAGATGATCTTCATGAACTTCTTGTCGCGCAGCTCGCGGCCCACCGGGCCGAAGATGCGCGTGCCACGGGGCTCCCCGTCGTTCTTGAGGATCACTGCGGCGTTCTCGTCGAACTTGATGTACGAACCGTCCGGACGGCGGCGCTCCTTGCGGGTGCGCACGATGACAGCCTTGACGACGTCGCCCTTCTTGACGTTGCCGCCGGGGATGGCGTCCTTGACGGTGGCGACGATGACGTCACCGATGCCTGCGTAGCGACGGCCGGAGCCGCCGAGCACACGGATGCAAAGGATCTCCTTGGCACCAGTGTTGTCGGCGACACGAAGTCGCGACTCCTGCTGGATCATTACCTGCTCCTGTCGTCTGGCGGGTTCTCGGTTCGGGTCGAGCCGAGCCTGGCCGAACGGGTAGTTGCCGTGATGCACACGTTGCGCCGGGTGTCGTCTTGCGAGCGGCACCCGGCGCCCGTGGGCAACTGGGGGTCGTGCTGGTTACTGAGGCTTACTTGGCCTTCTCGAGGACCTCGACCAGGCGCCACCGCTTGGTGGCGCTCAGCGGCCGGGTCTCCATGATGAGCACGAGGTCGCCCACGCCCGCCGAGCCCAGCTCGTCGTGCGCCTTGACCTTGCTCGTGCGTCGGATGACCTTGCCGTAGAGCGGGTGCTTGACCCGGTCCTCGACCTCGACCACGACGGTCTTCTCCATCTTGTCGCTGACCACGTAGCCGCGCCGCGTCTTGCGGTCGCCACGCTTCTCAGCCAGCGCCGTGACGCTGTCCTGCTCGTTCTTCTCGTCGCTCATGGCAGACCTCACTCGCTCGCGCTCGGGGCGGTACGGATGCCGAGCTCGCGCTCGCGCAGGATCGTGTAGATCCGCGCGATGTCACGACGAACGGCCTTGAGACGCCCGTGGCTCTCGAGCTGGCCGGTCGCGGACTGGAAGCGGAGGTTGAACAGCTCCTCCTTGGACTTCTTCAGCTCGGCGACAAGCTTCTCGTCGTCGAAGGTGTCCAGCTCGCTGGGAGCCAGTTCCTTGGTGCCGATAGTCATCAGTTACCACCCTCGCGAACCACAAAACGTGTCTTCATCGGGAGCTTGTGCTGCGCGCGGCGCATGGCCTCGCGAGCCAGCGGCTCCGGGACGCCGGCGAGCTCGAAGAGAACTCGGCCGGGCTTGACGTTGGCGATCCACCACTCGGGCGAACCCTTGCCGGAACCCATGCGGGTCTCAGCAGGCTTCTTCGTGAGGGGGCGGTCCGGGTAGATGTTGATCCAGACCTTCCCTCCACGCTTGATGTGGCGGGTCATGGCGATACGAGCAGCCTCGATCTGCCGGTTGGTGACGTAGGCGGGCTCGAGAGCCTGGATGCCGTACTCACCGAAGGAGATCGCGGTACCACCGGTCGCGGCGCCGGAGCGCCCCGGGTGGTGCTGCTTGCGGTGCTTCAGCCTGCGCGGGATAAGCACGGCTCAGGCCTCCGTTCCGCTGTCAGTGGCCGGGGTCTCCGCCGGAGCGGAGGCGGCCTCGGTTGCCTCAGGAGCGTCGGCACGGTCGCGACGGGGAGCGCCGGCCCGGGGGCCACGGTCGCTGCGCTCGCCACGGTCCGTACGCGGGCCACGAGCCGGGCGCGGGGCCTGGGTCGCCTGCTCGCGAGCGAACTCCTTCTCGGTCATGTCGCCCTTGTAGACCCACACCTTGACGCCGATGCGCCCGAAGGTGGTGCGAGCCTCGAAGAAGCCGTAGTCGATGTTCGCGCGGAGCGTGTGCAGGGGCACACGGCCCTCGCGGTAGAACTCCGTGCGGCTCATCTCCGCGCCACCGAGGCGGCCGGAGACCTGCACGCGGATGCCCTTGGCACCGGCGCGCTGGGCCGACTGGATGCCCTTGCGCATGGCACGGCGGAACGAGACGCGGCTCGCCAGCTGCTCGGCGATGCCCTGGGCGACCAGCTGAGCCTCGATCTCGGCGTTCTTGACCTCGAGGATGTTCAGCTGGACCTGCTTGCCCGTGAGCTTCTCGAGCTCGCCGCGGATGCGGTCGGCCTCCGCGCCACGACGCCCGATGACGATGCCCGGGCGGGCGGTGTGGATGTCGACACGAACGCGGTCACGCGTGCGCTCGATCTCGACCTTGGCGATGCCGGCACGCTCGAGGCCCGTGGCCATGAGCTTGCGGATCTTGACGTCCTCGCCCACGTAGTCGCGGTAGCGCTGACCCGGCTTCGTCGAGTCGGCGAACCAACGCGAGCGGTGGTCGGTCGTGATGCCCAGGCGGTACCCGAGCGGGTTGACTTTCTGTCCCACTATCGGGCCCGTCCCTTCGTCTCGCGCTCAGCGACGACCACGGTGATGTGGCTCGTCCGCTTGAGGATCTGGCTGGCCCGACCCTGCGCTCGCGGACGGAACCGCTTGAGCGTCGGACCCTCGTCGACGAACACCTCGGAGATGTAGAGGTCCGCCTCGTCCAGACGCTCGTTCGACCGCTTGGCGGTCTCCCGAGCGTTGGCGATCGCGCTCTCCACAACCTTGAGCACCGTCTCCCCCGCGGCCTGCGGCGCGAACTTCAGCACCGCCACGGCCTCGCCGGCCTGCTTGCCACGGATGAGGTCCACGACGCGCCGGGCCTTCTGGGGCGTGACGCGGACGAACCGCGCCTTCGCCTTGGCTTCCATTGCTGTCCTGCCTTCTTGTCTCTGCCGGTGAGGGCGTCGCCTGGCTGACCCGGGGGTCAGCGGCGACGACCCTTCCGGTCGTCCTTCTCGTGGCCGCGGAACGTCCGCGTCGGAGCGAACTCGCCGAGCTTGTGCCCGACCATCGCCTCCGTCACGAACACCGGGGTGTGCTTGCGTCCGTCGTGCACAGCGAACGTGTGGCCGAGGAAGTCCGGCGTGATGACCGAACGGCGCGACCACGTCTTGATGACGTTCTTCGTGCCGGCGGTGTTCTGGACGTCGACCTTCTTCTGCAGGTGACCGTCGACGAACGGGCCCTTCTTCAGGCTACGTGGCATCTCAGGCTCCTATCAGCGCTTGTTCTTGCCGGTGCGCCGACGGCGCACGATGAGCTTGTCGCTCGGCTTGTTCGGACGACGGGTACGGCCCTCGGCCTGGCCCCACGGGCTGACGGGGTGACGTCCACCGGACGTCTTGCCCTCGCCACCACCGTGCGGGTGGTCGATCGGGTTCATGGCGACACCACGGACGGTCGGGCGCTTGCCCTTCCAGCGCATGCGGCCGGCCTTGCCCCAGTTGATGTTCGACTGCTCGGCGTTGCCCACCTCGCCGACCGTCGCGCGGCAGCGCAGGTCGACGTTGCGGATCTCACCGGACGGCATGCGCAGCTGGGCGTAGGGGCCGTCCTTGGCGACGAGCTGCACAGACGCACCAGCCGAGCGGGCGATCTTCGCACCGCCACCGGGCCGCAGCTCGATGGCGTGGATGACCGTACCGGTCGGGATGTTGCGCAGCGGCAGGTTGTTGCCGGGCTTGATGTCGGCGCCGGGGCCGTTCTCGATGCGGTCACCCTGCGACAGCTTGTTGGGCGCGATGATGTAGCGCTTCTCGCCGTCGGCGTAGTGCAGCAGCGCGATACGGGCGGTGCGGTTGGGGTCGTACTCGATGTGAGCGACCTTGGCCGGCACGCCGTCCTTGTCATGGCGACGGAAGTCGATGACGCGGTACGCACGCTTGTGACCGCCACCCTGGTGGCGCGTGGTGATGCGACCCGTGGAGTTACGGCCGCCCGTCTTGTGGAGGGGACGGACGAGCGACTTCTCCGGAGTGGAGCGCGTGATCTCGACGAAGTCGGCGACGCTGGAGCCACGACGGCCCGGCGTGGTCGGCTTGTACTTGCGGATTCCCATGTGTTCTCAGTCCTTCGCTCAGCCGACCGGACCACCGAAGATGTCGATCGTGCCCTCGCGGAGGGTGACGATCGCACGCTTCGTGTTCTTGCGGCGGCCGATGCCGAAACGGGTCCGACGGGCCTTGCCCTGACGGTTCGCGGTGTTGACCGAGTCGACCTTGACGCCGAAGACCTGCTCGACGGCAATCTTGATCTCGGTCTTGTTCGCCCGCGGGTCGACGAGGAAGGTGTACTTCCCCTCGTCGAGCAGGCCGTAGCTCTTCTCGGAGACGACCGGCGCGATCAGGATGTCGCGCGGGTTCTTGCCGATGTCGGTCACTTGGTCTCCTCCTCGGACTCGGAGGACGTGGCCACCGCGGAGGCGCCCTTGACGGGGCCCGCCAGGAACGCGTCGAGCGCGCCCTGCGTGAACACGACATCGTCCGAGATCAGGACGTCGTAGGTGTTGAGCTGGTCAGCGACCAGCAGGTGCACCCGCTCGACGTTCCGCAGCGACTTCCACGTGATCTCGTCCTGACGCTCGACGACGACCAGGACGTGCTTGCGCCCCGAGAGGTTGTCGAGCACGGCGAGCGCGGACCGGGTCGAGGGCGCGGTGCCCGGGGCGAAGCCCGAGACGACGTGCACGCGGCCGGCGCGAGCGCGGTCCGAGAGAGCACCGCGGAGCGCCGCGGCCTTCATCTTCTTGGGGGTGCGCTGCGAGTAGTCACGCGGGGTGGGGCCGTGGACGACGCCACCACCGGCGAACTGCGGAGCACGCGTCGAACCCTGACGGGCGCGGCCGGTGCCCTTCTGCTTGTACGGCTTGCGCCCACCACCACGGACCTCGCCACGGCTCTTCGTGTCGTGGGTGCCCTGGCGTGCCGCCGCGAGCTGCGCGACGACGACCTGGTGGATCAGCGGGATGTTGGTCTGCACGTCGAAGACGTCCGCGGGCAGGTCGGCCGAGCCGGCCTTCTTGCCCTGGGCGTCGACGACGTCGACAGTCAGCGTGTCACTCATGGTCACGCCCCCTTCACAGCGGAACGCACGACCACGACGCCACCCTTGGGGCCGGGAACGGCACCCTTGACGAGGATGAAACCCCGCTCGACGTCGACCGCGTGCACGGTCAGGTTCTGGGTGGTCTGGCGGTCCACGCCCATGCGACCGGCCATCTTGATGCCCTTGAACACGCGCGACGGCGTCGAAGCGCCACCGATCGAGCCGGGCTTGCGGTGGTTGCGGTGCGCACCGTGCGAGGCGCCGACGCCGTGGAAGCCGTGACGCTTCATGACACCGGCGGTGCCCTTGCCCTTGGTGGTGCCGATGACGTCCACGAGCGAGCCGGCCTCGAAGAGGTCGACCGTGAGCTCCTGGCCGAGCGTGAACTCGGAGGCGTTCGGCGTGCGGATCTCGGCCACGTGCCGGCGCGGCGTGACGCCGGCCTTCTCGAAGTGGCCCTTCAGCGGCTTGGTGACCTTGCGCGGGTCGATCTGGCCGTGGGCCAGCTGGACCGCGGCGTAGCCGTCAGCGTCAGCGGAGCGCACCTGGGTCACGACGTTCGTGCCGACAGCGACGACGGTGACCGGGACGAGACGACCGTTGTCGTCCCACACCTGCGTCATACCGAGCTTCGTGCCGAGCAGAGCCGTGACTGCGCGCTCGTTCTGCTGGGTAACCATAGAAATCAGTTCCTTCCCAGCGTCAGAGCTTGATCTCGATGTTCACGTCCGCAGGCAGGTCGAGACGCATGAGCGAGTCGACGGCCTTCGGCGTGGGATCGATGATGTCGATGAGCCGCTTGTGCGTGCGCATCTCGAAGTGCTCGCGGCTGTCCTTGTACTTGTGGGGCGACCGGATGACGCAGAACACGTTCTTCTCCGTCGGCAGCGGCACCGGACCCACGACCGACGCACCAGCGCGAGTCACCGTGTCGACGATCTTGCGCGCCGAGCTGTCGATGACTTCGTGGTCGTAGGACTTGAGCCTGATGCGGATCTTCTGTCCCGCCATGGCGCTTCTACTTCCCTCTGTTTGGAACCGGCCCGTCCGACYCCCGCACTCGGGCGTGTCGCTTGGCGCGACACACCACCCTGCTGCGTACCGTGTCGGCACAAGATCGGTGGTTGTTGTCGGGCGTCAACCACCGGGTGATCCCGGGGTCCAGACGCCGTCCACGTGTGTGAGCCCCGTCGTGTGCAGCGCGCGCGAGCACGCCGCCCTCAACTAGGCAACCTGAACAGTGTGCCAGAGTGCGCCGAGGAACTCCAATCGCCTGGGTCACACCCGAGGCGCGGATCCGCGTGATCTCGCGCACAAGGACGCGGTCCCGGCGCCGGAGCCGACGCGTGAGCTGGACCGGCCCCGGTCAGGCCGGGTGGTCCGAACGCAGATAGTGCAGGACGGCCAGGACACGGCGGTTGTCGCCCGCCGATTCGTGGAGGTCCAGCTTCCGCAACATCGTGCGGACGTTCGCCTCGACCGTCTTCTCGCTCAGGAACAACTGGTCGGCGATGGCGGCGTTGGACCGCCCCTCGGCCATGATCGCGAGCACCTCCCGCTCTCGGGCCGAGAGCGTCTCGAGCGGACCGGGGTGACGCGGTCGCCGCAGCAGGGTGCTGACGATCGTCGGGTCGACGACGCACTCCCCCGCCACCACCCGTCGGAGGGCATCGAGCAGCACGCCCAGGTGCGAGACGCGGTCCTTGAGCAGGTAGCCGATGTGGCCAGGAACCTCCTCGAGCAAGCTGGTCGCGTAGTGCGACTCGAGGTACTGCGAGAGGACGAGCACCCCGAGCTCCGGCCTCGTGGCGTGCAGGTCGCGGGCGGCCCGCAGCCCCTCGTCGGTGTGGGTCGGGGGCATGCGGATGTCGACGATGACCGCATCCGGTTCCGTCCGCGCGACCTCGTGCATGAGCACAGTGGCGTTGTCGGCGGTACCGACGACGTCGACCCCGCTGTCGGTGAGCAACTTGGCCAGGCCCTCGCGCAGCAGCAGCGAGTCGTCCGCGATGATGACCTTCACCGCGCACCCCCTGTCGGGATGCTCGCGGCGATGATCGTGCCGTGCCCGGGCGGGCTGGTCACCTCGAACGTCCCGCCCAGGGCGGCGACGCGGTCGGCAAGGCCCTGGAGGCCGCCGCCGGCCGGGTCGGCTCCGCCGACGCCGTCGTCGGCGATCTCGACGTGCACCGAGCCGTCCACCTGACGTACGGCGACATGGACGTCCCGAGCACGGGCATGCTTGGTGGCATTCGTCATGGCCTCGCTGCACATGAAGTAGACGGCCGACTCGATGATCTCGGGCAGTCGTCCCACCGTGACGGTCGCGTCGGCGGGCAGGACGGCCTGCAGGCCGTGAGTGGCGAGCACCTCGGGTCGCAGTCCATGCGCGAAGCGGCCCAGCTCGACCCGCGCCGCGGCCGTGGCCTCAGTGAGCGCCCGCAGCTCGGTCCGCATGTCGGGGTCGGCGTGAACAGCCGTTCGCAGCAGCTGCTCGGCTCGTTCCAGGTCGCGTGCCGGGCCGTCGGCGAGATCGGCCAGCAGCAGGCGGCGTTGCTCGTCGGTCGCCTCGACCAGACGTCGTCGGGCGTCGGTCAGCTCCGTCGCCCGCGTGGCGATGTCATCCCGGAGCCGCTGGTTCGCCACGGCGAGCCGTAGGGCCGCGACTGCGCCGGAGAGGAGTGCCGGGTCGTCGAGCAGGCCGCGGTCGTGAACCAGCACGGCCACCACCTGCCCCTCGTCCGTCACGCGGGTGACCGCCTGTTCGCGCCCGTCTGTGTCGATCGGGTCGCCGGCCTCGTCGAGGAACGCCCCGTCCGGTCGGGCGTACCCGAGGCGCAGCGTCGCGTCACCCAGGGCGCGGCGCAGCTCCGCTTCGAGGCCGGCATCCTGGTGGTCACCGCCGAGCTGGGTGACGAGGTCGGCGACGGTGGCGTCGGTCCAGCCACCGTGCAGCAGGTCGAGCGCCAGCCAGCCCGCGACGAGGATCATCACGGCGTCGTACGCCAGGGCTAGCGCGTCGTCGGCCTGCCAGTCCAGCAGCTGATTGAGGGCGCCGAGGCCGACGACCGAGGCGAACATCAGCGCGGCGATCAGCGCCGGCAGGCCCGCCTTGCGCGCCGGGCCGGACGTTCGCAGGTAGGTGTCCAGGGCAGCCAGCGCGATGACGACCGCCACCGCGGCCGTGATCGACGGCGCCGAGGCCCACCCTTCCGCGACCGCCCAGGCGTACGCGCCGACGATGACGAGCCGAGTCGGCCAGCGGTGCAGCCTCCCCGTCGGGTAGGACAGGTGCAGGTGGACCATCGGACCACGGTGCAGGAACACGAGATACGCGCTGGCATCGCCAACGAACCAGGTCGCGGACGCCAGGCCGAGCAGCAGGCCCACCCGGTGGCCGGGCCTGCGGATCAGGACCAGCGTCGCGGCGCCCACCAGCACGAGCCCGACTGCCAGGTCGGCCGCGGCCAAGGTCCGCCCGGACACCGGCTCACCAGGCCAGTTCGGCCACGGCGGCTGCCGTGAGGCGGGTCTTGGGGACGAATCCGCGCGCCCGGGTGGTGGCCAGCCGGTCGGCGTACTCGGACGCGTCCCGGCTGGAGGTGAGCACGACCGCGGGCGGATCGGGATGCTGCGTCAGGTGCTCGCACACGTCGAACCCGTTGCCGTCCGGCAGCGCGACGTCGAGCAGGACGACCTCGGGGTGCAGCTCTGCCACCCGGGCGACGGCCTCGGCGGCGCCCGCTGCCTCGCCGACGACGTCGTACCCGGCAGCCTCGAACATCCGCCGCGCGACAGCACGGAAACCGGCATGGTCGTCGACGATCAGGAATCGGACCGCTGTCACCTGTTGATGGTGGCAGCGGCCCGTCCTTCCCGCACCAGTGCTGGCCCTATTTCCCCTGCAGCACCCACGGGTGACTCGCCCACACCACTTCGACGTCACACCCGGTCGTCGAGCGCGGGTTCGCCAGCGTGAGAGTCGTGCCGTCGAACGTGAAATCGAAGACGGTCGGCTCGATGCTCGGTTGGTCCTCGGCCAGCTCGAAGTTGTCCCGGTAGGTCTTGTAGCTGCCGGACCAGCCGAGCTTCCGGCTGCCGGTGAAGTAGTCGTACTGGCGGATCTGGTCACCCTTCACGTCCATCTCGACCTTGAACGGCTTGGAGCTCGTTGCCGCCGGGTTGTAGAAGGGGTCCCCGGGCTCGCAGTACTTGGGGATGTCGACTGCCAGGTCGGAGGTGTACCCGTACGTGCCGTCGGGCAGGACGCCACCGGGCTGCGGCGCATCGACGACACCGTCGCAGGTGACCGTGTCGGGCGGGGTGGCCGATTCGGCCTTCAGGGCGCGGATCTGCTCGAGCCACGCCTTGCTCTTCGCACTGGCGGCCGCGATCTGCTTGTACACCGGCTGGAATGCGGTCTCGAACTGTGCGAGCTGTGCCGGCGTCGAGGACGACAGGGTGATTCCCGCCTTGCACAGGTCTGGGACAGCGTCCGTGTCCTCTGTGCGCGATGCGTCCAGCGCGGCGCTCTGGGTGACCTTCACGGCGTCGCGGATGGTCTCCTGCTGCCCGGCTGACAACCGCTCCCACGCCTTCGGGGCGGCGATGATCGCCAGCGGACGCGGCCACAGGTTGAGGTTGCCGACGATGTCCGTCGCGCCCTGCTCCTCGTAGTGGTTGCCCCACACGAGCCCGATCTGCGGGTCGTACGCGTCGACCTGGTCGATGGGCGCACCGGTGCCCAGGTGGACCGGGCTCGCGCCCAGCGCGCGGTACGCCGCCTCGGACAGCGCCGACGTCTGGGTCCCCACGACCTTGCCATGGAATACGTCCGGCGAGGTGAACTGGTCGGACTTGCTCATCGGCCGGCGAAGCGGCCCGGGCAGGACGCCGACCCCGACGACACCAATCGTGTCGACCCCCGCGAGCATCTCGTCCGGGATCCCGGCGTCGAACACCTTTGCCTGCAGGTCCTGGCTGTCGATGAGCATCGGCGCGAGCATCGCCTGGAAGTCGGTATCGCCCAGGGTGTCGAAGACCCGGGGCCCGACCCATGCCAAGTCGTAGGTCCCGTCCTTCACGTCCTGAACGATGCTCGACTCGTACTCGGGCTCGGGGTGGTGGATGTCGTCCTTGAACACGATCTTCAGGGCGCCGTGAGACAGCTTGTCGACGTTCTCGGCGAACGTCGACAGCTGTTCCGGCGGCGAGCCGTTGGCGTCCCCCAGGGTCAGCGTCGTGACCTCCGTGCCGGCGTTGCCACCGGCGCGGTCGTTGCTGGTACATCCCGTCGTCACGAGCCCGACGACCGCGACCGCCGCAGCCAGTTGAGCAATCCTTGTCCGTCGCATTGCGCACCTCCCCGTTCGGATGCACCGACGCTATGGACGCGTGGCCGCCGCAACACCCGAGGTAACCCTCGTTGATCGGGCGTTCGGGCGAGTGCTGACCATCGTCCCGCGGGGACCCACTCGGTGCCACGATCTACTCATGCCGATCCGGCTGGCGATCATGGCGTGCGGCGTCCTGGTGGGCGCGTTCACGCTCTCGGTCGCGCGAGACGGGACGGCGTTCTCGGCCACGCAGGGAACGCTGGGCGGACTCGCGCTGCTGCTGGGCGTCTGCGTGGCATTGACGGGCGCCGCGGCCTGGAACGCGACCCGGCGCGGACGGCGCGCGGTCGCGGTCCTGCTGCTCCTCGCGGCCCTCGCCTGGTGCCTCGCCGAATGGGGCAATCCCGCGGCCGGGAGCGTCGTGTTCACGATCGGACTGGCCTTCTTCGCGGCGACGCCCGTGCTCGTCCTGCACGCCGCCGCCGCCGCGGCCGGGATCACCACGAGCCGGTCCGCCCGGCTCGTGGTGGCGTCCGGCTACGTCGTGATGCTCGGCGCGGTGGGAGCAGCGAACGCCCTCACCTTCGATCCCGACGCGTCCGGCTGTGCGTGGTGCTCGACGAATCTGCTCGACGTGGTGCACGGGACCGACGCGTGGACACGGGCAGGCGAGCTCGGCGTCCAGGCCGGGACCGTCTGGCTGTGCGCGGCCGTCCTGCTGCTCGGGTGGTGGTTCCTGCGGGCGCGCGGGTTGCAGCGCCGGGACGCATCCTGGTTCGTCGCCGCGGCGACCGCCTACCTGACGTTGGAGCTCCTCCGGTACGCGCGCAGCCTGGACAGTGGTCAGTTCGCCTCGGGGGCGGATGCCCGCAGGCTGTGGCAGCTCGAGGCACTGTGCCTGATCGCCGTGGCGCTCGCGGCGGTCGGGGACGTGCTGCGGGCCCGCAGGGCCGAACGGGCGCTGACCCGGGTGGTGAGCGAGCTGGGCAGCGCCGACGACCTGACCGCGGGCCTCGCTCGACGGGTGGGTGATCCGGACCTGCACGTGGCCTACCCGTCAGGCGACGGCGACCGCTACCTGGACGGCGCAGGCCGCCCGGTGGATGTCACGGCCAGGCCCGGTCGCACCCTGACTGCCGTGGAGCGCTCGGGGACGACCGTGGCAGTGATCACCCACCGATCGGACATCTCGCCGCGCCGGGTCCGTGAGCTCGCKGACGCCGTGCGCCTGGCCCTCGACCACGAGCGGCTCCGCGTCCAGGCACTCGCCCAGCTGGACGATCTGCGCCGGTCCGGGGCGCGCCTTGTGGCCGCCGGCGATGCAGAACGCCGCCGGTTGGAGCGGGACCTGCACGACGGGGCGCAGCAGCACCTCGTCACCCTGCTGCTCTCGCTCCGCCTGGCCCGCCGGGAGCCGGGCGAGCTGGCCGAGGTCGAGCGGCTGCTCGAGTCGTCGGTCGAACGGCTGCGGACCGTCGCGCGCGGGCTGTACCCGGTCCTGCTGGAGCGGGCAGGGCTTGCCGTGGCGCTCAGAGCGCTCGCCGAGACTCGGCCGCTGCGGATCGACTCGCTTCCGGACGGCCCTCTGCCCGCACTCGTCGAATCCACCGCGTATCTGGTGGTCCAGCGCGCGTCGCGGCTGGCCCCGTCGAGCGTCCGGATCGCGTCGGCCACCGGAACGTTGGAAGTGCGGGTACACGTCGACGGGGGCGTGCCCAACCTCGCCACGGTGACAGACCGGGTCACCACCCTGGATGGCACCATGCGGGTCGATCCGTCCGACGGTATGACCACCGTGACAGCCACCCTGCCGTTGCCGTCTGATCTCCCGGTCGCGGACGGTCCCGCGTAGCCCGTGGGGACAGGGACACAGAAGGGCCCGGCAGCCGAAGCTGCCGGGCCCTTCTGTCAGTTCAGCTGCCCCGAGGGGCGAGCATCACTTGATGATCTTGATGACCTTGCCCGAGCCGACGGTGCGGCCACCCTCGCGGATGGCGAAGCCGAGGCCCTCTTCCATCGCGATGGGCTGGATGAGGTTCACGTGGATCTCGGTGTTGTCGCCGGGCATGACCATCTCGGTGCCCTCGGGCAGCGTGATGACGCCGGTAACGTCGGTGGTGCGGAAGTAGAACTGGGGGCGGTAGTTCCCGTAGAACGGGTTGTGACGGCCACCCTCGTCCTTGGCCAGGATGTAGACCTGGCCCTCGAACTCGGTGTGCGGCGTGATCGAGCCGGGCTTGACGACGACCTGGCCGCGCTCGACCTCCTCGCGCTTCGTGCCACGCAGGAGCAGACCGACGTTCTCGCCGGCCTCGGCGTAGTCGAGCAGCTTGCGGAACATCTCGACGCCGGTGACCGTGGTCTTGATCGCCTTCTCCTTGATGCCGACGATCTCCACCTCCTCGTTCACCTTGAGCTTGCCGCGCTCCACGCGACCGGTGACGACGGTGCCACGACCGGTGATCGTGAAGACGTCCTCGATCGGCATGAGGAACGGCTTGTCGATGTCGCGGATCGGGTCCGGCACGGACTCGTCGACAGCGGCGAGCAGGTCCTCGACGGACTTGACCCAGACCGGGTCGCCCTCGAGGGCCTTCAGACCGGAGACGCGCACGACGGGGACGTTGTCGCCGTCGAAGCCCTGGGCCGAGAGGAGCTCGCGCACCTCGACCTCGACGAGCTCCAGGATCTCCTCGTCGTCGACCATGTCGGTCTTGTTCAGCGCGACGAGCAGGTACGGGACGCCGACCTGACGGGCGAGCAGGACGTGCTCACGCGTCTGCGCCATCGGACCGTCGGTCGCCGCGACCACGAGGATCGCGCCGTCCATCTGCGCCGCACCCGTGATCATGTTCTTGATGTAGTCCGCGTGACCGGGAGCGTCGACGTGAGCGTAGTGACGCTTCTCCGTCTGGTACTCCACGTGCGCGATGTTGATGGTGATGCCGCGCTGCTTCTCCTCAGGCGCCTTGTCGATCTCGTCGAAAGGCGTGAAGGGGTTCAGGTCGGGGTACTTGTCGTGCAGCACCTTCGAGATGGCCGCCGTCAGCGTCGTCTTGCCGTGGTCGACGTGACCGATCGTGCCGATGTTGACGTGCGGCTTCGTCCGCTCGAACTTCGCCTTGCCCACTGGGTGTCCTCCTCAGGACTTGGTAGAGATTGGCCGACGTTCTGCGGCTACCGGACGGTAGCCGTTCGACGCGGCGTCCTACGGGTCGGTTTGTGTGATGGAACTACAGGGTTCGACCTGTGGGACTACTCGCCCCGGGTCTTCTTGATGATTTCCTCGGCAACGTTCCGAGGAACCTCGGCGTAGCTGTCGAACTGCATCGAGTACACCGCGCGACCCTGGGTCTTCGACCGCAGGTCACCGACGTACCCGAACATCTCGGAGAGGGGCACCGTGGCGCGGATGACCTTCACGCCCGTTGCGTCCTCCATGGCAAGGATCATGCCGCGGCGCGAGTTGATGTCGCCGATGACGTCACCCATGTACTCCTCAGGAGTACGGACCTCGACGGCCATGACCGGCTCCAGCAGAACCGGGTCGGCCTTGCGGACCGCTTCCTTGAGGATCATCGAGCCCGCGATCTTGAACGCCATCTCCGAGGAGTCGACGTCGTGCGCGGCACCGTCGAGCAGGATTGCCTTGACGCCCACGAGCGGGAAGCCCGCCAGGACGCCGAGCTGCATCGCGCTCTGGATGCCGGCGTCGACCGACGGGATGTACTCGCGCGGGATGCGGCCACCGGTGACCTTGTTCGAGAACTCGTACAGCTCGCCCTCGGCGGGGTCCAGCGGCTCGAAGGTCATCTGGACCTTCGCGTACTGGCCCGAGCCACCGGTCTGCTTCTTGTGCGTGTAGTCGATCTTCTCGACCGAGCGACGGATCGTCTCGCGGTACGCGACCTGCGGCTTGCCGACGTTGGCCTCGACCTTGAACTCGCGACGCATACGGTCCACGAGGATGTCGAGGTGGAGCTCGCCCATGCCGCCGATGACGGTCTGGCCGGTCTCCTCGTCGTGCTTGACGCGGAAGGTCGGGTCCTCCTCGGCCAGCTTCTGGATGGCCACGGAGAGCTTCTCCTGGTCACCCTTGGTCTTCGGCTCGATGGCGACGTCGATCACCGGCTCGGGGAACGTCATCGACTCGAGCACGACGGGGTGCGCCGGGTCGCTCAGGGTGTCACCGGTGGTGACGTCCTTGAGCCCGATGAACGCGTAGATGTGGCCCGCCGTGGCGTCGTCGACGGGGTTCTCCTTGTTGGAGTGCATCTGGAAGAGCTTCCCGATGCGCTCCTTCTTGTTCTTGGTCGAGTTCAGCACCTGGGCGCCCTGCGACACCTTGCCCGAGTACACCCGGACGTAGGTGAGCTTGCCGAAGAACGGGTGCGACGCGACCTTGAACGCGAGGGCCGAGAAGGGCTCCGTCGAGTCCGGGTGGCGCTCGACGACGAGCTCCGGGTCCTTCATGTCGTGGCCCTCGACCGCCGGGACGTCCAGGGGCGTCGGCAGGTAGTCGATGACGGCGTCGAGCATGGGCTGGACGCCCTTGTTCTTGAACGCCGAGCCGCACAGGACCGGGTACGCCTCGGACTTGACGGTGAGCTTGCGGATGCCGGCCTTGATCTCGGCGATCGTCAGCTCCTCGCCACCGAGGAACTTCTCGAGCAGGTCGTCGTCCGTCTCGGCGACGGCCTCGAGGAGCTCGGCGCGGTACTGCTCCGCCTTCTCGACCAGGTCGGCCGGGATGTCCTCGACCTCGTACTTCTCGCCCAGGGCGGTCTCGCCGCGCCACACGAGGGCACGCATGGTGACCAGGTCGACGACGCCGATGAAGTCGTTCTCGGCGCCGATCGGCAGCTGGATGACCAGCGGTCGCGCCTTGAGGCGGTTCACGATGGTGTCGACCGTGAAGTAGAAGTCCGCGCCGAGCTTGTCCATCTTGTTGACGAAGCAGATGCGCGGGACGTCGTACTTGTCGGCCTGGCGCCAGACGGTCTCCGACTGGGGCTCGACGCCCTCCTTGCCGTCGAAGACGGCAACGGCGCCGTCGAGGACGCGCAGCGAGCGCTCGACCTCGACCGTGAAGTCCACGTGGCCCGGGGTGTCGATGATGTTGATCTGGTTGTCGTGCCAGTAGCAGGTCGTCGCGGCGGACGTGATCGTGATGCCGCGCTCCTGCTCCTGCTCCATCCAGTCCATCGTCGACGCGCCGTCGTGCGTCTCACCGATCTTGTAGTTGACCCCGGTGTAGAAAAGGATCCGCTCGGTGGTCGTCGTCTTGCCGGCATCGATGTGAGCCATGATGCCGATGTTGCGGACCTTCGTGAGGTCCGTCAGCACATCCAGTGCCACGTGAGTTGCCC
>NZ_JBFUMP010000027.1:0-39471 GCF_054049315.1 Cellulomonas sp. P5_E12
CCGACTTCACGCACCCGGCCTTCCGGTTCTACGCCGAGCGCGTCCTGACCAAGATCGTCGAGCGCTACCGGGACCACCCGGCGGTCGTCGGGTTCCAGGTGGACAACGAGCCGGGCCTGCACCTGCTGCACAACCGGGGGGTGTTCCAGCGGTTCGTCGACCACCTCGAGCACACGTACGGCGACGTCGAGACCCTCAACCGGGAGTGGGGCCTCGTGTACTGGTCGCATCGGCTGTCGACGTGGGCGGACCTGTGGACCCCGGACGGCAACGTGCAGCCGCAGTACGACCTGGCATGGCGCCGGTTCCAGGCGTCGCTGACCACCGAGATGATCGACTGGCAGGCCCGGGCGGTCCGCGCCCTGGCGCGCGAGGACCAGTGGGTCACCACGTGCATCGCGTACGACCGGCCCGCCCTGGAGGACGCCGACCTGGCCTCCGTCCTGGACGTGACGAGTGGGAACGCCTACTACGGCATGCAGGACTCGCTGCTGCACCCGAGCGCGACGGTCACGCCGCAGTTCTGGACCGCCCACGGCACGTGGGCGCTGTTCCAGGTGGGCGACGCGATGTTCTCCAGCCGCGGCGAGCCGTTCCTGGTGACCGAGACCAACGCGCAGTCCATCGGCGGCCCGAGCASCAACWACCCGGCCTACCCGGGCCAGTGGCGGCAGTCCGCGTGGGCGCTCGTCGCGCGCGGCGCCCGGATGGTCGAGTACTGGCACTGGCACACGCTGCACTACGGCGCCGAGACGTACTGGGGTGGGGTCCTGCCGCACAGCGGCCTGCCCGGTCGGCCCTACCGCGAGCTGGCCCTCCTGGGAGCCGAGCTCGCGCGGGTGGGCGGCACGCTGGCGGACGCGGTTCCCGACTCCGACATCGCGATCCTGTCGTCGACCGAGTCGCGGTTCGCGCTCGCGGCCCAGCCGCCGCTGCAGAAGGCGGACGGCACGGGCGACCCGAACAGCTACCCGCGGATCGTCAGCGCGTTCTACCGCGGTGCCTTCGACGCCGGACTGCAGGTGCGCGTGATCCGCCCGCGGTACGTGTTCGCCGAGGACCCCGCCGACGTCGTCGACACCCACCCCGTGCTCGTCGCGGCCGGGTACTACCCGGCCTCCGACGCCGACCTGGCCTGGCTGCTGCGGTACGCGGAGGCGGGCGGCCACCTGGTGGTCGGCCCGCGGACGGGGTATGCGGACCAGGAGGGCCGCGCCCGCGCGGAGGTCCAGCCCGCCCGGCTGTCCGGGCCGGCGGGCGCCTGGTACGACGAGTTCAGCAACCTCGCCGAGCMGGTCCGGGTCAGCGGCGCGCTCGCCGGGGAGGCGACCGCGTGGGCCGAGTGCMTGGTCGCCGACGGCGCGGACGTCCTGGCCACCTACGAGCACCCGCACCTGGGGGCCTGGGCGGCGATCACGACGCGCGCGCACGGCGCGGGCCGCATCACGGTCGTCGGCACCGTGCCGGGCCTCGACCTGGCCGCCTCGCTCGCGCGGTGGCTCGTCCCCGCGCCGCTCGCGGGCTGGGACGACCTGCCCGCCAGCGTCACCGTCCACAGCTCGTCCCGCCCGGACGGCAGTCGCGTCCACATCGTGCACAACTGGTCCTGGGAGGCCGTCACCGTGACTGCTCCGACCGATCTCGACGTCCTCGTCGCCGAGCGCGGCGGTGCTCCCGCGGACCCGCCGCCCGCGGACGGCCCCGGCCCGGCCCTCACCCAGGGCGACGAGGTCACGCTCGGCTCCTGGGACGTCCTCGTCGCGGTGACCCGGTAAGCCGCTGGACGGGCCGGTGCCGCTCGCGACCGACGAGGCCGGACCGTCGGCGGGGCGCCTGAAGCCCGTCGTGCGCCGGGTGGGGGAGCACGGACTCCGACCTGCCGCTGCACGCGTCGGGGGACGACGTCGTCGTCGCGCTCCCACCGTGACCGGAATGCAACCTGAAAACGCCACCACAGCACCAAATGTGAGCGCTAACATTCGAGCGAACCACCCGCGGGGGCGACTCGGCGGGGTTCGCGTGCCCGGTGTCCCGGGTACGCGACGCGGGCCGGTCGGCGTGGACCGGGGTCGCGTGTGCGTTTCTCGAGGAGGAGAAGCAGATGGTCAGCAAGATGTTCAGGACCCGGTCCATCGCGGCCGGCATCGCGGTGCTCGCACTCGGCCTTGCGGCCTGCGGCGGCGGGGGGGACGACGCCGGCGACGGGGCGACCACCGGCAGCAGCGGCGACAGCGGCGGGGACGCGATCACCGTCGGCTTCAGCCAGGTCGGCTCCGAGAGCGGCTGGCGTGCCGCCAACACGAAGTCCATCCAGGAGACTCTCACGGCGGAGAACGGGTTCGACCTGAGCTTCTCCGACGCCCAGCAGAAGCAGGAGAACCAGATCCAGGCGATCCGGTCCTACATCGCCCAGGGCGTCGACTACATCGCGTTCTCCCCGGTGGTCGAGTCCGGCTGGGACGGCGTGCTCGAGGAGGCCAAGGACGCTGGCATCCCCGTCATCCTCACCGACCGCGCGGTCGACTCCAAGGACACGTCGCTCTACAAGACGTTCATCGGGTCGGACTTCGTCAAGGAGGGCGAGCGCGTCGGTGAGTGGGTGTCCGAGAACCTCGGCACCGAGCCCATCAACGTCGTGGAGCTGCAGGGCACCACCGGCTCGGCCCCCGCGAACGACCGCAAGTCGGGCTTCGCGGACGCCATCAAGGGCAACCCGAACGTGAAGGTCATCGCCTCGGAGACCGGCAACTTCACGCGCGCCGAGGGCAAGACGGTCATGGAGGGCTTCCTCCAGGCCTACCCCGACATCGACGTGGTGTACGCGCACAACGACGACATGGGTCTCGGCGCCATCGAGGCCATCGAGGCGGCCGGCAAGGTGCCCGGCAAGGACATCAAGATCGTCAGCATCGACGGTGTCCACGACGGCATGGTCGCCCTGTCCGAGGGCAAGATCAGCTACATCGTCGAGTGCAACCCGCTGCTCGGCCCGGACCTGGCGGACATCATCAAGACGCTGAACGACGGCGGGACCGTCGAGCCGCGGATCGTCACCGAGGACGATGCGTTCACCCAGGAGCAGGCGATCGCAGCACTGCCCGACCGGCAGTACTGAGCCGACCAGCCCCGCTGCCCGGGGGGACCTCCACGTCCCCCCGGGCAGCACAGCCCTGCCGGTACCGTGGGACCGGCGCGGACGAAAGGTCGACGATGACCGAGACAGCTTCTTCGAACCCGATCGTCGTGATGTCGGGGATCTCCATCACGTTTCCGGGCGTCAAGGCGCTCGACACGGTCGACTTCCGCCTGTTCCCGGGCGAGGTGCACGCCCTGATGGGCGAGAACGGTGCCGGCAAGTCGACCCTCATCAAGGCCCTCACCGGCGTCTACTCGATCGACTCCGGGCGCATCGTCGTCGACGGTGAGGAGCGCACGTTCGCCGGTCCCGCGCAGGCGCAGGCCGCCGGGATCAGCACGGTGTACCAAGAGGTCAACCTCTGCGACAACCTGTCCGTGGCGGAGAACATCATGCTGGGCCACGAGGTGCGGCGCGCGGGCGTCGTCGACTGGCGGCGCACCCGCCGGGCGGCCCGCGAGCACCTGCGGACCATGAACCTCGACATCGACCCGAAGTCGTCGCTGTCGTCCCACTCGCTCGCGGTCCAGCAGCTGGTCGCGATCTCGCGTGCGATGGTCGTCGACGCGCGCGTCCTCATCCTCGACGAGCCGACGAGCAGCCTCGACGCCGACGAGGTGGCCCGGCTGTTCGACGTTGTGCGCGGGCTGCGCGACCGCGGCGTCGCCATCCTGTTCGTCTCCCACTTCCTCGACCAGGTGTACGCCATCAGCGACCGCATGACGGTGCTGCGCAACGGCGCCCTGGTCGGGGAGTACCGCACGGCCGAGCTGCCGCGCGTCGAGCTGGTGCAGAAGATGATCGGCCGCGCGCTCGAGGTGCTCGAGCAGCTCGAGGAGGCGCCCAAGCGGTCCGTCGCCGAGCGCGCCGACACGACGCCGTACCTGCAGGCGATCGGCCTCGGGCGCAAGGGCACCATCGAGCCGTTCGACCTGGACGTCTACTCGGGCGAGGTGGTGGGCCTGGCCGGCCTGCTCGGGTCGGGGCGCACCGAGCTGGCCCGCCTGCTGTACGGCGCCGACCGCGCCGACAAGGGCGAGATCCGGGTCGAGGGCCGTCCGACGAAGATGCGGACGCCGCGCTCGGCGCTGGCTCGCGGGATCGTCTACTCCTCCGAGAGCCGCAAGACGGAGGGCATCGTCGGCGACCTGACCGTCCGCGAGAACATGGTGCTCGGCCTGCAGGCGGAGCGCGGCTGGCTGCGCCGGGTGTCCAAGCGGAAGTCCGACGAGGTGGTGGACCGGTACGTCAAGGCGCTCGGCATCCGCCCGGCCAACCCGGACGCGATCGCCGGCAACCTGTCGGGCGGCAACCAGCAGAAGGTGCTGCTCGCGCGGTGGCTGGCCACCCAGCCCAAGCTCCTGCTGCTCGACGAGCCCACGCGTGGCATCGACGTCGGAGCGAAGGCCGAGATCCAGCGGCTCGTCGCCGACCTCGCCGCGCAGGGCATGGCGGTCGTGTTCATCTCCGCGGAGCTGGACGAGGTCCTGCGTCTCTCGCACCGCATCGCCGTCCTGCGCGACCGCAAGCTCGTCGCGCAGATCACCAACTCCGACGACGTCACCACCGACGACGTCGTGCACCTCATCGCCAGCGGTGGGGACGAGGGGACTGCCGCATGAACGCCATCGGCTCGATCGCCCGCCACCGGCTGTTCTGGCCGGTCGTCGCGCTCGCGGTGCTGCTCCTGGCCTGCGTGCTCAAGTCGCACACGTTCCTGGACATCGAGGTGCGCGACGGCCACCTGTTCGGCGGGCCCATCGACATCGTGCGCCGCTCCAGCGTGCTGCTGCTCGTCGCCCTCGGCATGACGCTCGTCATCGCCACCCGCGGCATCGACCTGTCCGTCGGCGCCGTCATGGCGATCGCCGGGGCCATCGCGCTCACGCAGATCGCCGCGTCGCCCGACCCCGGCTCGGTGGCGACGGTGCTCAGCGCGATGGGCGTCGCCGTGCTGGTCTGCCTGCTCATCGGCGTGTGGAACGGCTTCCTCATCGCCGTCGTGGGTATCCAACCCATCATCGCGACGCTGATCCTCATGACCGCGGGCCGCGGCATCGCGATGCTCATCACGGGCGGCCAGATCACCACGGTCACCAGCGCGCCGTACAAGACGATCGCGTCGGGGTACTGGCTCGGGCTGCCCGTGGCCGCGTTGATCGCCGGGTTCTTCTTCGTCGCGACCGCCCTGATGACCCGGCGCACCGCGCTCGGCGTCCTCATCGAGGCCGTCGGCATCAACCCGTCGGCGTCGCGCCTGGCCGGGGTCCGGTCGCGGACGATCATCTGGACCGTCTACATCCTGTGCGCGTTCTTCGCGTGCATCGCCGGGTTCATCAAGAGCTCCGACATCATGGCGGCCGACGCCAACAACGCCGGCCTGTTCATCGAGCTGGACGCCATCCTGGCCGTGGTCATCGGCGGCACGTCGCTGGCGGGCGGCAAGTTCTCGCTGGCCGGCACGCTCGTCGGCGCGCTCGTCATCACCACCCTGACGTTCTCGGTGACGATCCTCGGCGTGCCCGTGAACGCGGTCTCGCTGTTCAAGGCGCTCGTCGTCATCGCGGTCTGCCTGCTCCAGTCGCCGGTGGTCCGCTCCAAGATGCGGTCCCGACGACCGACGACCGCGACTGTTCCCACGGAGGTGCCTGCCTGATGGCGACCGACCAGATCACCTCCACCACGCTCCCGGCGGGCGAACCGACGCCCCTGGGCGCCGTGGCTCGCCGCTTCCGGATCGACGAGCGCTACCTGCCCGTCCTCGGCGCCGTCGTCGTCCTGATCGCGATGCTCGTCATCGGCGGCTCGCTGTACGAGAACTTCCTCACCGGCCGCGTCGTGGCCAACGTGCTCATCAACAACTCGTTCCTGGTCGTGCTCGCGGTCGGGATGACCTTCGTCATCCTCACCGGCGGCATCGACCTGTCCGTGGGCGCGGTCGTCGCCCTGTCCAGCTGTGTCGCCGCGTGGATGTTCACGCACGGCTACGGCGCCGCGGTGGCCATCCCGGCCGTGATCCTCGTCGGCACGGTCATCGGGCTGGTGGTCGGCGTGATGGTCCACGTGTTCGAG
Organism: Cellulomonas sp. P5_E12; assembly: GCF_054049315.1. Classification (NCBI taxonomy): domain Bacteria; kingdom Bacillati; phylum Actinomycetota; class Actinomycetes; order Micrococcales; family Cellulomonadaceae; genus Cellulomonas; species Cellulomonas sp. P5_E12. The sequence goes on from NZ_JBFUMP010000027.1 coordinate 6,209, forward strand.
ATCCAACCGTTCATCGCGACCTTGGCGGCGATGTTCCTCGCGCGCGGCCTGTGCTACATCGTCGCGCCGGAGTCGATCCCGATCGAGGACCCGACGATCGTCGCCCTCGCCCGCACCCGGTGGGGCACCGACGACGGGCTCGTCATCACCCCCAGCGGCGTCATCGCCCTGGCCGTCGTGCTCGTCGCGTTCGTCACGCTGCACTACACGCGGTTCGGACGCACGGTCTACGCGATCGGCGGCGGCGAGCAGTCCGCCAGGCTCATGGGTCTGCCGGTCGCCCGCACCAAGGTGCTGGTCTACGTCATCAGCGGCACGTGCGCGGGGCTCGGCGGCCTGCTCTTCGCGATCTTCTCGCGGTCCGGCTATGCGCTGACCGGCGTCGGCATGGAGCTCGACGCCATCGCCGCGGTCGTCATCGGCGGCACCCTGCTCACCGGCGGCAGCGGCTTCGTCCTCGGGTCCGTGCTCGGCGTGCTCGTGCTCGGGCTGATCCAGACGATCATCACGTTCCAGGGCACCCTGAGCTCGTGGTGGACCAAGATCTTCATCGGCGCCCTGCTGCTGATCTTCGTGGTCCTGCAGCGCCTGCTGGTCATCCGCAGACGTTGACTCGAGCCGCGCTCATGGCCGGGACGCGAAGCGCTCCAGCAGGTCGGCGTGGCCCGAGACGATGATCAGGTCGTTGCCCGACAGGCGCGTCTCGGGCGTCGCGTAGACGAAGTCGATGCCCGGGCTCTTCACGCCGATGACCGTGACCCCGTACCGCTCGCGGACCCTCGACTGCGAGAGCGTGAACCCCAGCGTCTCCTTGGGCGGGCGCATCTTGACGATCGTGAACCCGTCCTCGACCTCGATGTAGTCGAGGAGCTTGCCGGACACCAGGTGCGCCACGCGGGCACCGGCGTCGGCCTCGGGGAGCACCACGTGGTGGGCCCCGATCCGCTGCAGGATGCGCGCGTGCTCGTTGCTGACGGCCTTGGCCCAGATCTGCGGGACGCCGATGTCGACGAGGTTGCCCGTGATCAGCACGGACGCCTCGAGGTAGGAGCCGACGCCGACGACCGCGACGGGGAACTCCCGCGCGCCCAGCTGCTCGAGGGCCTCGGGGTTGGCCGCGTCGGCCTCGACCAGCGCGATCCGGCCGGCCCACTGCGCGACCAGCTCCGGGTTGCGCTCGACGGCGAGCACGTCCTGCCCGAGCCGGTCGAGGGTGGCGGCGATGGAGGACCCGAACCGCCCCAGCCCGATGACGAGCACGCCGGAGTCCTTCTTGGGCGTGCGCGGCGCGTTGTGCGTCCCCTTGATCGGGTCGCGAAACTTCTCAGCCAATGATCGGCCTCTCTTCCGGTAGCCGGATCACCCGACGACGGTTGCGCAGCGCGAGCGCGGCCGCAAGCGTCATCGTGCCGGTCCGGCCGATGAACATGAGAACGGTCAGCACGTACTTGGCGGGGTTGGGCAGGTCAGGGGTGATCCCGGTGGACAACCCGCAGGTGGCGAACGCGGAGATGACCTCGAACAGGACGCGGTCCAGGGCGAGGTCGGTGAGGGACAGCAGGACCAGCGACGACACCAGCACGAGGGTCGCCGAGACGAGCGAGACGGCGATCGCCACCTGCAGCGCCTCGCGCGGGATGCGTCTGCCGAACGCCTCCACGTCCTTGTCGCCACGGCCCTCGGCCAGGATCGCGAGCAGCATGACGGCCAGCGTCGTGACCTTGATGCCGCCGGCCGTCGACGCCGAGCCGCCGCCCACGAACATGAGCGCGTCCATGAGCAACCAGGTGCTCTCGTGCATCTGCCCGACGTCCACGGTGGAGAAGCCGCCCGACCGCGGCATGACCCCGGCGAACAGCGAGGCCAGCGCGGTCGCGTTGAAGCCCAACGGAGCGAACGTCTCCGGGTTGGTCCACTCGAACGCCGCGACCAGCACGGAGCCGGCGACCAGCAGGGCGACGCTCGTGGTCACCGTCAGCTTGGAGTGCAGGCTCCACCGCCGGGCCTCGCGCAGGTTGCGGGCGACGTTGAGGATCACGGGGAAACCGAGCGAGCCGATGAACACGCCGACGATGATGGGCATCAGCACCCACCAGTCCGACACGAACGGCTCGAGCCCCTCCGGCGTCGGAACGAAGCCCGCGTTGTTGAACGAGGAGATCGCGTAGAAGACCGAGTGCCACGCCGCCTCGCCCAGGTCCTCGTGGAAGATGAGGAACCGCGGGAACAGGACGAGCGCGATGATGAGCTCGAGCGAGACGGACGTGATGATGACCGTCCGGATCAGCGACCCGACCTCGCCGAGGCGCGTCTCCTTGGTCTCCGACGAGACGAGCAGCTTCTGCGTGAGCCCGATCCGGCGGGAGACGGCCATGCCGAGCAGCGACGCGAGCGTCATGACGCCGAGACCGCCGATCTGGATGGCGATCAGGATGACGACGAGCCCCCACGCGGACCAGTACTCGCCCGTGTTCACGACGACCAGGCCCGTCACCGTGCTGGCGGACGTCGCGGTGAACAGCGCGTCCACGAACGGGGCGCGGTGTCCGCTGGCGGTCGCCCAGGGTGCCGACAGGCCCAGCGTGACCATGCCGATGACGAGGCCGAACACACCGAGCGCGAGCCGGGCGGGGGACTGCCGTGCGGACTGGTCGACAAGCTCGCGCACCCGCCACGCCACGCCCGGGCCACCCCGCGCCATCGCACCTCCCCGCACCGGCCGGCGCCTGCCGGACGGGGCAACTCTGGCACGCGCGGGCCGTGTCGCTCGACCCGACAGGCGCTCGCGTCCTCGTGGGCTGCGTGGGCACGGATCGACAGGCGGCCGGGCGGGTGCGACGGTGAGCGCATGACGTCGTCGGCACCCGTGCGCGTGGTCTGGTCGCGCGAGATGCTCGCGTACGACTTCGGCCACGGCCACCCGATGACGTCGGAACGCCTCGACCTGACCATCCGGCTGGCTGAGGAGCTGGGGCTCTTCGACGGACCGGGCGTGGAGCTGGTCGGCGCGCAGGTCGCGTCGGACGCCCTCCTGCAGACCGTCCACGACCCCGCGTACGTCGCGGCCGTGCGACGCGCGTCCGACGACGGCACTCCCGACCTGGCCTACGGCCTGGGGACCAGCGACGACCCCGTCTTCCCGCGGATGCACGAGGCGTCGGCGCTCGTGGTGCAGGGGTCGGTCGACTCGGCGCTCGCCGTGTGGGAGGGCCGGGCCGAGCACGCCGTCAACGTCACGGGCGGCCTGCACCACGCGATGCCGGCCGCCGCCTCGGGGTTCTGCGTCTACAACGACGCCGCGGTGGCCATCCGCGCGCTGCTCGACGCCGGCGTCAGCCGGGTCGCCTACGTCGACGTCGACGCCCACCACGGCGACGGCGTGCAGGCGGTGTTCTGGGACGAGCCCCGGGTGCTCACCGTCTCGCTGCACGAGACCGGGCAGGCGCTGTTCCCCGGCACCGGCCACGCGCGGGAGACAGGCGGACCCGGCGCTGACGGCTCGGCGGTCAACGTCGCCCTGCCCTCGGGCACCGGCGACGCGGGCTGGCTCCGCGCCATCGACGCGGTCGTCCCTGCCGTGGTCCGCGCGTTCGACCCGCAGGTGCTGGTCACCCAGCACGGCTGCGACACCCACGTGCTCGACCCGCTCACCCACCTGCGCGTCAGCGTGGACGGGCAGCGGGCCGCCGCCGTGATGCTGCACGACCTCGCGCACGAGGTGGCCGACGGGCGCTGGGTCGCGCTCGGCGGAGGCGGGTACGCGGTCGTGGACGTGGTCCCCCGCGCGTGGACCCACCTGCTCGGCATCGCGACCCACCGCCCGGTGGACCCCGCCACCGAGATCCCCGACGACTGGCGGGCGCTGGTGCGGGAGCGCTACGGCCGCCTCGGCCCGGACCGGATGACCGACGGGCGCGACGCGCGGTTCAGCCCGTGGTCCGCCGGATACGACCCCGCCGACGACGTCGACCGCGCCATCCGGGCGACGCGCGCGGCCGTGTTCCCGGCGCTGGGCCTCGACCCGGACCACGACTGAGCAGCGCAGACCGGGAGAGACCCCGCTGGGCCACACGGGCGACGTCCCAGGCGTCCCCTCTTTCCCACCTGTCCCACGCGCGACTACTCTGGTCCGGCACCCGCTGGAGGGTGCGCGGGCCCGCCGCGCCGACGGGCGGAATGGACGAGACATGAGCGAGCAGCGCGACCAGGCCGGCCGCACGCGGTTCCTCACGGTCCTCGAGGTCGCCGACGTGATGCGCGTGTCGAAGATGACCGTGTACCGGCTGCTGCACTCGGGGGAGCTGCCCGGGGTTCGCGTCGGTCGCTCGTTCCGGGTCCCGCAGGACGCGCTCGACCACTACCTCGCCACGTCGCCCGCCGTCGAGGCCCGTGAGCAGGACCGCCAGAGCTCCTGACCTCTCGTGAGCCAGGCGTGTCGTCGGGGGCCCTGCCGATCGCGTAAGGTAGAGCCTCGGACTTTGTTCGTGCGTGGGCGACTCGATTGCACTCGATCTCTTCTACGCGTCGATCGACCACCAGAACGGCCCGTCTGCCGGGTCTCCATCGGAAGCGAAGTGAGGACCCCATGGGCTCCGTCATCAAGAAGCGCCGCAAGCGGATGGCCAAGAAGAAGCACCGCAAGCTTCTTCGCAAGACGCGCCACCAGCGCCGCAACAAGAAGTGAGCCACGCGGCCCGTCTGGGTCGCTAGGCAGTCGAGAGGCCCGGCACGTGCCGGGCCTTTCGTTTGCCCGAACACGCCTTCTACAACGATGTAGAGTTGCTCTGGTCTGCGACTCTGTCCCAGGGGTCACGCGTACGAGGAGACAGCGATGAGCACGGCCAGGCGTGGAGCCGCGGTGACGATGCACGAGGTCGCCGCGCGAGCAGGGGTGTCGATCAAGACCGTCTCCAACGTGGTCAACGGCTACCAGTACATCCGGCCGGCGACCAAGGAGCGGGTCGAGGCCGCGATCGCGGACCTCGGGTACCAGGTGAACATCTCGGCGCGGAACCTCCGCCGCGGCCGGACGGGCATCATCGGGCTCGCGGTACCGGAGCTGTCGCTGCCCTACTTCGCGGAGCTGGCCGACTCGGTCATCCGCGCCGCCGAGGCGCGCGGGCTCACCGTGCTCATCGAGCAGACCGGGTCCGTGCGCGAGCGCGAGCTCGAGGTGCTCTCAGGCCAGCGCCGGCACCTCACGGACGGGCTGATCTTCTCGCCGCTGGAGCTCGGACCTCAGGATGCTGACGCCCTGCAGGTCGACTTCCCCATGGTGCTGCTGGGCGAGCGCATCTTCGGGGGGCCTGCGGACCACGTGACGATGAACAACGTCGAGGCGGCCCGCGCCGCCACCCAGCACCTCCTGGACCTCGGGCGGCGGCGCATCGCCGTGGTCGGCGCGCACGAGGGCGAGACCGTCGGCTCGGCCGCGCTGCGCGTGCAGGGCTACCGGCAGGCGCTCACGGAGGCCGGTCTCCCCGTGGACCCGGCCCTCGTCGGCGAGGCGGGTCTGTGGCACCGGGCGACGGGTGCCGAGACCATGGCCCGGCTGCTGGACTCCGGCGTCGAGATCGACGCCGTCTTCGGCCTCAACGACGCCCTCGCGCTCGGCGCCCTGCACGTCCTGCACGCGCGCCGCATCGACGTCCCGGGGCAGATCGCGGTCATCGGCTTCGACGACATCGAGGAGACCGCGTACTCCTCGCCGACGCTGTCCACGGTGGCGCCGGGACGCGAGCAGATCGCGGCGACGGCCGTCGAGCTGCTGCTCGCCCGCATCGAGGATACCGAGCCCGGCCGACCGTTCGAGCAGGTCATCACCGACTTCGAGATCGTCGGCCGGGAGTCGACCCTCGGCGAGCGCGTACCGAGCGCCTGAGCGGGCTCAGACCGCGTCGAGCCTGGTCAGGCGCTGGTCGACCAGCCAGCCGCTGACCAGCAGCGGCACGGTCGCCCCGGCCAGCGGGACGAGCACGGGGACGGCGCTGAACGTGACCGCGAGGACCACGAACGCGGCCAGCACCGCGAGGCTCGTGAGGGGCCAGAGCAGCGGCGCGACGGCGACGAACCGCCACGTGCGGGTCACCGGTGCGTCGTCGTACCGCCGGGCGACGGGCACCAGCGTGGCGAGCGCGACCGTCAGGTAGGTGGTCAGGACGACGACGCCCACCGTCAGCGCGGCCTTCGTCGGACCCGCGGACGCGGCGGCGAGCACCGACGCGTCGACCGCCAGGAGCACGAACCCCGCGGTCAGGGGCGCCCCGAGGAGGTTGAGCCGCCGGAAGCCGGCGCGGTAGGCGGACCAGAACTCGCGCCACAGGTGCTCGGACGGCGAGCCGCCGACGAGCCGGGCGAGCAGCCCGCCACCGGCGCCCAGCGCCGGGTACGCGCCGAGCACGACCCCGCCCGCGAGGGTGCCGAGGAGCACCAGGACGTTCACCGCGACCACCTGCGTGCCGGCGCGCAGGAACACCATGACGCGTCCGGCCCAGCCGCCGACGGCGTCGTCGTCGTGCGTCGCGGCGCTCACGGTCCCACCCGGGTGCCGAGCGTCGCGTTGCCGTCGGCGTCGAGGCCGGCGAACGAGACCGTGCGCACGCCGCGGACGGCGTCGACCGACCCGAAGGCGACGAGCTCGAAGCCGGGCGAGGCGAACCGCCCGTCGCCGTGGCTGCGGACCGTCGCGAGGAGCTCGTCGCCGACCACCTCCGTCCGGGACGTCGTGACGCTGCCGGCCGTGGCCCGGTCGAAGGTCACCAGCTCCCACGTCCCGGCCAGCGCGGCCGGGTCCGTGGGGCGGTCGTCGTCGTCGGGCTCGGCGTCGCCGGCCCAGGGCTGCGGCGACACGACGGGCCAGCCGTCCGCTGTCCAGACGAGCCGGCGCACCTGCACCTCGTGCTGCGTGGGGTCGCCGGCGTCGCGGACGTGGTGGACCAGCAGCTGGCGGTCGCCGTCGACGAGCACCGAGGCGTGGCCCGGGGCCAGCCACGCGCGGCCGCCGTCCAGCGCGTGACCGGCGAGCACCAGGGTGCCGACGAGGGCCGGGTCGCCCTCGAGGTCCGTGAGATCGCGCCCGGTGCGGTCCACGTAGGGACCGGTGAGCGACTCCGAGACGCCGACCCGCACGTGGTACGTCGAGAAGAGGGAGTCGTAGGAGAGCACGAGGGCGTAGCCACCGCCGGGCCGCGGCAGCACGAACGCGCCCTCGACGGCGCCGTCGACGCTCCGTGGCCGGCGGGCGAGCGGGATGCCGGGGGCGTCGCCGACCGCCAGGCCCGTCGCCGGGTCGAGCTCGAGCGCGTGGATGCCGCCGAAGAACGAGCCGTAGACCAGCCAGTGGCGGCCGTCGGCGTCGACCACCGCGTTGGCGTCGATGGCGTTCGGCCCGTCGACGTCGTGCCGGCTGGTCACCACCAGCCCGCGGTCCTCCCACGGGCCGGTCGGGTGCCCGGCGACCGCCAGGCCGATGGCCGACGTGCGCGAACCGAACGTCGACGCCGACCAGTACATGCGCCACTCGTCACCGACCCGCACGACGTCGGGCGCCCACAGGCCCTCGGCCCCGGACCAGGCGGCGCCGTCGGCGGGCACCCCGTCGAGCGCCCACCCGTGGAACTCCCAGGTGACGAGGTCCTTCGAGCGCCGCACCTGCACGCCGGCCCGCACGGGACCGTCCGCCCATGCGTCGGTGGAGAACAGCCAGTACGTGCCGTCGTCGTCGCGCACCGCGGTCGGGTCGTGCGCGTGCCGGCCGCCCCACAGTGAGGGGTCGGGGAGCATCTCGGGAAGCACGGTGTCAGCCCTTCGAGCCGGTGAGCGCGACGGACTCGATGATCTGCCGCTGGAAGATCAGGAAGACGACGAGGATCGGCAGCAGCGCGACGAACGACGCGGCCATGATCAGCGGGTAGTCCCGCTGCGTCGCGAACTCGACGTTGAGGTTGGCGATCACCACCTGGAGCGTCTGCTTCTCCGGGGAGTTCAGGTACAGGATCGGCGCGAGGTAGTCGTTCCAGATGTACATGAACCAGAGGATGAACTGGGCGGCGATCGCCGGGCGGATCATCGGCAGGATCATCACGCGGAAGATCTGCAGGTAGGACGCGCCGTCGATCTTGGCGGCCTCGATCATCGAGTCGGGGACCGTCGACAGGTACTGCCGCAGGAAGAAGATCATGATGATGTTCCCGAAGAGCAGGGGGACGATCAGCGGCAGCAGGGTGTCCACCCAGTGCAGCCGAGAGAACATCACGAACTGCGGGATCATGATCGTCGGGTACGGCACCATGAGGCCCGAGAGCAGGACGAGGAAGATCGCGTTCTTGTAGGGCAGCCGCAGCTTGGCCAGCGCGAACGCGGCCAGCGCGGACGTGAACGTGCCGATGACCGTCACGCTCAGCGCGACGATGAGGCTGTTCTTGAAGCCCGACAGGATCGGGGCCTCGGTCCACATCCGCACGAACGTGTCCCACTGCGGCGGGTCGGGGATCCAGACCGGCGGCAGGGCGAAGACCTGCACCTTGGTCTTGAGCGCCGTCGTGAACATCCAGAGCAGCGGCGCGAGCATCACCAGCGAGCCGACGGCGAGCAGGGCGAACAGCGCGGCGTTGCCGAGGCGGCTCTCGCGCTGGGCGCCCGTCCGAGGACGCTCGGTCGGCGGCGCCTGGATGGGCGGCTTCATCAGGGTCGTAGCCATGGCTGCGTCTCCGTCTCTTCCTCAGTCGATGCTGAAGCTGTTGCGCCGGTTGAGGCGGAACTGGATCAAGGTGATGACGAAGACGAGCACGCCGAGCACGATCGACATCGCCGTCGCGTACCCCATCTGCTGGTACTTGAACGCCTTGCGGACGATGTACCAGACGATGGAGGCGGAGCTGAACTCGGGGCCGCCTGCCGGGGTCATGATGTTGATCTCCGTGAAGATCTGGGACCCGGCGATGATGTTGGTGACGACCAGGAAGAAGGTCACCGGTCGCACCATCGGCAAGGTGATGTGCCGCAGCCGCTGGAACGAGTTCGCGCCGTCGAGCGCCGCGGCCTCGTGCAGCGACGCGGGCACGCCCTGGATCGCGGCCAGGTACAGGAGCATCGAGTACCCGAGCCCCTTCCAGATGGCCATGATGATGATGGCGGGCTTGACGGTCGCGGTGTTCTGCAGCCAGTCGGGCCCGTCGATCCCGAACCAGGCGAGCACCTGGTTGATGAGGCCGAAGTCGCCGTTGTAGGCGAACTGCCACACGATCGCGATCGCGGCGAGCGAGGAGATCACCGGCACGTAGTAGATGGTCCGGAACGCCGTGCGCCCGCGGATCTTCCGGTTGAGCGCGAGCGCCAGGAGCAGCGAGAGCGCCAGCCCGATCGGGATGCCGATCATGTAGAAGACGGTGTTGTAGAGCGAGATGCGGAAATACTCGTCGCCGAACAGCGTCACGTAGTTGTCGAGGCCGACGAACGTCATCGGGCCCAGGCCGTTCCAGCTGGTCAGCGACGCGTAGACCGCGAAGCAGATCGGGTACAGCGTGAAGAGCAGGTACCCGAGGATCGGCGCAGCGACGAACGCGAGCGCCCACCGGTGCTCGGCGCGGTGCAGGCGGCGGTTGGCCCGCTTCGCCCGCTGCTCGGGCGTGAGGCCGGCGCCGGTCGACGTCGACTCGATGGTCGCGGTCATCGCGAAGGTCCTTTCCGGGGGACCCCGCCGCCCGGGAGCGTGCCCGGGCGGCGGGATCGGGGAGGGGTGGAGCTAGTTGCCGGCCGCGGCCTGCTCGGCGTTGTCGTTCGACTCGTCGAGGAGCTTCTGCATCTTCGGCTGCTCGTCGGCCAGGTAGTCGGCGGCCGTCTGCTTGCCGTCGAGCACCGGCTGGATGTTGGTCCAGAGCTCGTCGTACCACTCGGCGCCGTAGGTGAAGGCCGCCGGCATCGCCCGGCCGTAGTCCTGCGCGATGTCCAGGAACTCCTGGCGGTTGGCGGGCTCGGAGTCGGTCTCCGCCGCCCACGTCTGGGCCATGTCGACGAGGTTCGGGATCTGCACCCCGGCGTCGACGAGGGTCTGCTGCGCGGTCGGGTCCGCCGACAGGTACGTGACCAGCTTGACGGCGTCGTCGGGCAGCTTGCTCGTGGCGGAGACCCCGATGCCGAGCGAGCCGACCCAGGTGGCCGCCCCGCCGTCACCCACGGTCGGCCAGGGGATCAGGTCGTAGTCGAAGTCGAGCTTGTTGTACGTGCTGACGTCCCACGGGCCGACGGGGAAGAAGCCGATCTCGCCGGCCATCCACCGCTGGTAGGTGTCGAGCGTGGCGGCGTCGGAGGCCGACGGCGTGACCTGGTCCACGTTGGTGAGGTCCGCGAACTTCTGCAGCGCGTCGGCGAACTCGGGGGTGTCCACCGTGACCTTGGTGCGGTCCTCGTTGGTCCAGTCGCCGCCGTTGCTCCACACCATCGACTGCAGGTTCCACTGGACGTTGAGCCCGGTGCCCCACTGGTCCACGGCGCCGTCACCATCGGTGTCCTTGGTGAGCTGCTTGCTGATGTCGACGAACTGGTCCCACGTCAGCGGGGTGTCCTTGTCGGGCAGCGGGATGCCCGCGGCCTCGAGCATCGTCTTGTTGTAGCCGAACGAGAACGGGCCGACGTCCTTGGGCAGGCCGTAGAGCTTGCCCTCGGGCGTGCCCTGGAGCTTGCCGTCGAAGCGGTAGGAGTTCACGCCGTAGGGCCAGATGTTGTCCAGGTCGATGCCGCTGGCCGCAACCTCGTCGGTGATGTCGGCCAGGACGCCCGAGCTGACGTACGACTGCAGGCTGGCCTGCTCGATGTAGAACACGTCGGGCACGTTGTTGCCGGCCACGGCCGCCTGGAGCTTGGTGGCGTACTGGTCGGCGTCGGTGACGATGACCTTCACCTTCACGCCGGTGTCCGCCGTGTACTTCTTGATGGCGGCCTCGTACGCCGCCTTCTCGTCCGCGCCTCCGCGGAACATGAACGTGATCTGCTTGTCGCCGCCGTCGCTTCCGCCGTCGCCGCCGCTGCACGCCGTGAGCGCCAGCATCCCGGCGACCGCGGCGAACGCGGCGCCGGCGATGAGCTTGTTCCTCTTCATCGTCCTGCCTCCCATATCCCAAGGATGTGTGAGGTCACGGTCGCGTCAGGACCGCCGTGGGGCTGGTCCGTCAGGGTCGTCGTTGACCTCGTTCCGTCCGATCAGCGCTGCATCTACAACGTTGATCTACAACGATGTAGAAGATGGCACGAGAGTCGGCACGCGGTCAAGCCACGAACTCGTAACGGTCGGTTGACGCCGTCGGAGGGGCCGTGCATGATGCGTCTACAACGATGTAGAAGCGACCGATGGCGAAGGGGCTGACGATGTCGATCCATGCGCAGACGCCGCCCATGGGATGGAACAGCTGGGACAGCTACGGGACCACCGTGACGCAGGACGAGGTCCTGGCGAACGCCCGTGTGCTGGCCGAGCGGCTGCTGCCGCACGGGTGGGACACGGTCGTCGTCGACATCGACTGGTACGACCCGCAGGCCCGTGCGCACGGGTACAACGACGGCTCGTCGCTGGTCCTGGATGCCTTCGGCCGCCAGCTCCCGGCCGAGAACCGGTTCCCGTCGGCCGCCGGCGGACGCGGCTTCGGGCCGCTCGCCGACGCGGTGCACGAGCTCGGGCTGCGGTTCGGCGTGCACATGATGCGCGGGATCCCGCGGCTCGCGGTCGAGCAGGACCTGCCCGTCGAGGGCACCGGCTGGACCGCCCGCGACGCCGCGGACACCACCTCGGTGTGCCCCTGGAACGTCGACAACTACGGTCTCGACCACGACCACCCGGCGGCGCGGGCGTACCTCGACGGACTGGTCGCGCAGCTGGCGGATTGGGGCGTGGACTTCCTCAAGGTCGACGACATGCTCGCGCCGTACCACCCCGACGCGATCGAGGCGTGGGCGCGGGCGATCGAGCGCTCCGGCCGCGACATCGTCCTCTCGCTCTCGCCGGGCACCCACCTGTCGACCGCCCAGGTCGAGCACCTGCGGGAGCACGCCCAGATGTGGCGGATCTCCGACGACCTCTGGGACCGCTGGGAGGACGTGCACGCGCAGTTCGCGCGGCTCGCCCGGTGGGCGCCGCTGCAGCGACCCGGCGGGTGGGCCGACGCCGACATGCTGCCGCTCGGGCGCATCGGCCTGCGAGCGGAGCGCGGCGACGACCGGCAGAGCCGGCTGACCTACGACGAGCAGCGCACGATCCTCACGCTCTGGGTCATGGCCCGCTCGCCGCTGATGGTCGGGGGAGACCTGCCCACCAGCGACCCGGCGACCCTCGACCTGCTGGCCACCCCCGCGGTCGGCCACGTCCTGCGGTCGGCGACGGACGGCCGGGAGGTCGTCCGCGAGCCGCTCGACGACGGCGAGCTGATCGTGTGGACCGCCGTCGAGGCCGCGACCACGTACGTCGCCGCGTTCTGGACCGGCCCGCAGGCGCGGACCGTCTCGCTCCCGCTCTCCTCGCTGGTCGGCCACGCCGCCGCGAGGGACGCCTGGACCACCCGCGACCTGTGGGAACCCGGCGTCACCCCCGACCTGCACGCGACCGCGTGGGAACCGGAGGGCGCACTCGTCCTCGAGGTCCCGTCGCACGGTGTGCGCTGGACCGCACTCGATCACCGACCGAACCAGGAGACCTCATGATCCCCGTCCGACTCACCCTCGACCCGGCCTTCCGGGTCGGCCCGGTCCGCCGGCGCACGTTCGGCTCGTTCGTCGAGCACCTGGGCCGCTGCGTCTACACCGGCATCCACGACCCCGAGCACCCGACGGCCGACGCCGACGGGTTCCGCAAGGACGTGCTCGAGCTGACCCGCGAGCTCGGCGTCAGCACCGTGCGCTACCCGGGCGGCAACTTCGTCTCCGGCTACCGCTGGGAGGACGGCGTCGGCCCGCGTGACCAGCGCCCGGCGCGCCTCGACCTCGCGTGGCACTCGACCGACCCCAACACGGTCGGCGTCGAGGAGTTCATGCGCTGGGCCAAGCTGGCCGAGGTCGAGCCGATGATGGCCGTGAACCTGGGCACGCGCGGCGTGCAGGAGGCCGTCGACCTGCTCGAGTACTGCAACGTGCAGGGCGGCACCCGCCTGTCCGACCAGCGCCGCGCCAACGGCGCCCCCGACCCGTACGACATCCGCATGTGGTGCCTGGGCAACGAGATGGACGGTCCCTGGCAGATCGGGCACAAGACCGCCTACGAGTACGGCCGGCTGGCCGCCGAGACCGGCCGCGCGATGCGCATGGTCGATCCCGACCTCGAGCTCGTCGCGTGCGGCTCGTCGGGCGTGGCCATCCCGACCTTCGGGGAGTGGGAGCGCATCGTGCTCACCGAGGCGTACGAGCAGGTCGACCTCATCTCCGCCCACGCGTACTACTGGGAGGAGGACGGCGACCTCGGCTCGTTCCTGGCCTCGGCCGTGGACATGGACCACTTCGTGGAGTCCGTGAGCGCCACCGCCGACGCCGTGCGCGCGCACAAGAAGCTGGACAAGCGCATCCACATCTCGTTCGACGAGTGGAACGTCTGGTACCAGCACCGCGCCGAGTCGAAGCCGCCGACCGGGCACGACTGGCCCGTCGCGCCCGTGCTGCTCGAGGACAAGTACAACGTCGCCGACGCCGTCGTCGTCGGCAACCTGCTCATCTCCCTGCTGCGGCACACCGACCGCGTGCACTCCGCGTCGCTGGCGCAGCTGGTCAACGTGATCGCGCCGATCATGACCGAGCCGGGCGGCCGGTCCTGGAAGCAGACGATCTTCCACCCCTTCGCCCAGGCGTCGCGCTACGCGGTCGGTGACGTGCTGCAGGTCGCGGTCGAGTCGCCGACGTACGAGACGGCGAAGTACGGCGACGCCGCGCTGGTCGACGCCGTCGCGACGCGGGACCCGCAGACCGGCGCGGTCGCGCTGTTCGCGGTCAACCGCTCGCTGACCGGGACCGTCACGCTCGAGGTCGACGCCCGCTCGCTGCCCGGCCTGCGCGTCGTCGAGGCGACCACGCTCGCCAACCCCGACCACACGTGGTCGGCGACGGCCGACGACGACTACTCCGTGGTGCCGCGCGCCAACGCGTCCGCGGTCGTCCGGGACGGCCGGCTCACCGTCGACGTGCCGCCGGTGTCCTGGAACGTCGTCCGGCTGGGGGTCTGACCGCCGTGCGCAGAGCCGTCGTGGCGGGCGTCGTCGCTCTCGCCCTGCTGGGGGGAGCCGGCGCCGCGGCAGTGCTGCGGTCCGACCCGGCGCCCGCCGCGACGGCCCTCTCCCTCAGCGGGGACATCCACACCCACGACCCCGCGCTGGTCGCGGGCGCCGAGGGCGAGCCCTGGTACGTGTTCTCCACCGGCGACGTGCGCGAGGGGCTCGGCTCGCCGCAGATCCGGCGGTCCACCGACGACGGCCTGACCTGGGAGCTCGTCGGCACCGTCTGGGACGCCGACACCCGGCCCGAGTGGGTCTACGACGCCGTGCCCGGGGTGTCCAACTTCTGGGCGCCCGAGGTGATCGAGCACGACGGCACGTTCTACCTGTACTACGCCGCGTCCACGTTCGGCTCCAACAAGTCGGTCATCGGCCTCACGACGAACACCACGCTCGACCCGGACGACCCCGACTACGCGTGGGTCGACCAGGGCGAGGTCATCCGGTCCGAGCCGGGGGAGACCGACTACAACGCGATCGACCCCGGCGTGGTCGAGGACGCCGACGGCACACCCTGGATGGCGTTCGGCTCGTTCTGGGGCGGCATCCAGCTGGTCGAGCTGACCTGGCCGTCCGGCAAGCCCGTCGAGGGTGCCCAGCCGACGACGATCGCCAGCCGCACCTCGCCGCCGAACGCGATCGAGGCGCCGTACCTGGTGCTGCACGACGGCTGGTACTACCTGTTCGTCTCGCGCGACGCCTGCTGCCAGGGCACCGAGTCGACGTACAACATCGCGGTGGGTCGCTCGCGGGAGGTCACCGGTCCGTACGTCGACCGGGAGGGTTCGGAGATGACCCTCGACGGCGGCGAGCAGCTGCTGACGTCGACCGGCGACATGGTCGGTCCCGGCGGGCAGTCCGTCTCGCGCGGGTATCTCGCGTTCCACTACTACGACGCGGCCGCGGGCGGTGACTTCCGCCTCGAGATCCGCAAGCTGGCCTGGGACGACGAGGGGTGGCCCGTCGCGACGACGCGCGACGAGCAGGACGGCTAGAGCGGGCGCTCCAGCACGTAGTCGTCCTCGACGCGCGTGCCCACGGTGAAGTGCTTGGTGCCGACGACGGCGAAGCCGGACCGCACGTAGAACCCCTGCGCCCGCGCGTTCTGCTGGTTGACGCCGAGCCAGATGCCCTGCGCCCCGCGGTCCCGTGCGGCCTCCAGCGAGGCTTCCATCAGCGCGTTCGCGATGCCGGCGCCGTGGTGGTCCGGGTGCACGTAGCACTTGGACAACTCGATGGTCGGCCGCAGGTGCAGGGCCGCGCGGACGTCGCCGTCGGCGGGCTCGCCGGCGACCAGCATGGTGTAGCCGACCAGCCCGCGGTCCTCGGCGACCAGGACGGTCCGGTGCGGGTCCTCGAGGTACTCCGCGAACCGCTCGGGGGAGAGCGCCGCGTCGATGAACGCCTGCTGGTCCTGCGCGGTCGACCCCGGCGGGCACGCGAGCGGGAACGTGAGGGCGGCCAGCGCCGCGAGCGCGCCGAGGTCGGCGTGCACGGCCGGGCGGATCATCGTCTCGATCGTGGTCACAGGTCGTCCTTCCCGGTGCCCCGCCAGGTCCGCAGGGCGGCGCGGGTGATGAGCCCGGCGGCCCACGCGGCGCCCGCGAGGCTGGCGACGGTGGTGCCGCGGCGGGCGTTGCGGCGGCGGTTGCGGAACTCGCGGACCGGCCACCCCACCTCGGCGGCGTAGTGGCGCAGGCGGCGGTCGGGGTTGATGGCGCAAGGAAAGCCCACCTCGGACAGGATCGCCACGTCGTTGGTGGAGTCGCCGTACGCGTACGACGCCGCCAGGTCGATCCCTTCCTCCTCGGCGATCGAGCGCACGGCGTCGGCCTTCGCCTGCCCGTGCAGCATGTCGCCGACGAGGCGGCCGGTGTAGAAGCCGTCCCGGTGCTCGGCGATGGTGCCGAGCGCCCCCGTGGCGCCCAACCGGCGCGCGATGAGCGAGCCGATCTCGACGGGGGTCGCCGTCACCAGCCAGACGGAGTGGCCGGCCGCGATGTGCTGGTCGAGGAGCCGCTGCGTGCCGGGGTAGATCCGCAGGCAGAGCACCTCGTCGTAGACGTCCTCCGCGATGGCGGTGACCTCGGCCACCGAGTGGCCCTCCATGATCGACAGCGCCCGGCTGCGGACCTCGTCGATCTGGTGCTTGTTCTCCCCGAACGTGAGGTAGCGGAACTGGTGGAGGCCGAACTGGACGAGGTCGCGCTTGCGGAAGAAGCCCCGCCGGTACAGGCCCACGGCCAGGTGGAACGAGCTGGCGCCGCGGATGATCGTGTTGTCGACGTCGAAGAACGCGCCCACGCCAGGACCGTCCGGACCTGACCCCGGGTCCCGCAGCACGGGAGCGGGGGCGGCGGTGTTCCCGGACGCCTGACGCACCTGGTCACTGTAACGAGGCTCGAGACCCGCGACGGGTGAACGACGGGTGCCGGTCGGTGAGAGCCTGGTGGCATGACGGTGAACAGTCGGGTGGTCCTCTACGGCCGTGCGGGCTGCCACCTGTGCGACGAGGCTCGCGAGGTGGTGCGGACGGTCTGCGCGGAGACCGGCGACACCTGGACCGAGGTCGACATCGACGCGGCCGGCCAGCAGACGGGTGAGGCGGGCCGGGACCTGGTCGACGAGCTCGGCGAGCTGGTCCCGGTGGTCGAGGTCGACGGCGTCCAGCAGGGCTACTGGCGGATCGACGCGGCGCGTCTGCGTCGAACCCTTACGGCCGCCGGGTCCCGACCCCTAGCCTGACCAGCAGGACCCGGGCGACCGGGTCCGACGGGGCGTCGCGGGAGTCGATGTGGACACGCAGCGAGGTGGATCCCGGGCGCACGGCGGGGCGGCGGAACCCGGTGCGACCGGGCGCCTGCGCGCGCGCGACGTGCCGCCCGCGACCGTCGCCCGGCTGCCCGGCTACCTGCGCGCGCTGCACGCCCTGACGGCCGAGGGCGTGGTCACGACGTCGTCGGAGGAGCTCGCGTCGGGGGCGGGGGTCACGCCGGCTCAGCTGCGCAAGGACCTGTCGTTCCTCGGCTCGTACGGGCGGCGCGGCGTCGGCTACGACGTCCTGCACCTGTCGGAGCAGATCGCGGTCGTGCTGGGCCTGACGACGCAGCGGCGCGTCGTCATCGTGGGCATCGGCAACCTGGGGCACGCGCTGGCCAGCTACTCGGTGTTCGCCGAGCGCGGGTTCGCGGTGGTGGGCCTGGTGGACGCCGACCCCGCCGTGGTGGGGACGACCGTGGCCGGGCTCGTGGTGCAGCCGTCGTCCGCCCTCGCCGAGGTCGTCAGCGCCAACGACGCGACGATCGGCATCATCGCGACGCCCGCCGCGGGGGCCCAGGACGTCTGCGACGCGCTCGTCGAGGCGGGCGTCGTCGGCATCCTCACGTTCGCCCCGCGGGCGCTGCGCGTGCCGGAGCACGTCGACCTGCGGGCGGTGGACGTGGCCTCCGAGCTGCAGATCCTGGCGTTCCACGACCGCCGCCGCACGGCCACCGGTGCCTGAGCACGCGAACGGCCGGGCCCTGATGGACCCGGCCGGACGTGTGGTGCGAGCTGTGTCAGCCCTTGATGATCGAGACGTCGAGCGCGATGACGGCCTTGTCGGAGACGAGCACGCCTCCGGCCTCGAGCGCCGCGTTCCAGGTCAGGCCGAAGTCCTTGCGGGAGATGGTCACGCTGGCCTCGAAGCCCGCACGCGTGTTGCCGAACGGGTCCACCGCGGTGCCGTTGAACTCGGTATCGAGCTCGACGGACTGCGTGACGCCGTGGATCGTCAGGTCGCCGACGATGACGTAGTTCTTGCCGGCCTCGCGGACCTCGGTGGAGACGAACGACCACTGGCCGAACTTCTCGACGTCGAAGAAGTCGCCGCTCTTGAGGTGGCCGTCGCGGTTGGCGTCGCCGGTGGTGACGGTGGACGGGTCGAGCGTGACGGAGACCGACGTGCTCGCCAGGTCCTCCCCGACGACGACGGTGCCCTCGGTGACCGCGACGGTGCCGCGGACCTTGGAGATGCCGGCGTGACGAACCGTGAACGCGGCCTCGGTGTGCGAGGCGTCGACTGCCCAGGTGCCCGTCGTGAGACCGGCGGGAAGAACGGCGGTGGTGGTGGTGGTCATGGGGAAGTCCTCCGTGGTTGTTGAAGCGTCAACCAAACTTGTTAGTTCAAAGTTGTACTACACTCGCACCGGGCTCGCAACCCCAGACCCGAGGACGGAGGCCCCGTTGTGACCACTGACACATCCACCACGGTGGAGTGGCTGACCGCCGAGCAGCAGACCCACTGGCGCGCGTTCCGCGGCGGCGCGGCCCGCCTCTTCGCCGCCCTCGAGCACGAGCTCGAGCGCGACACGGGTCTGTCCACGCACGAGTACGAGGTGCTGGTGCGCCTGTCGGAGGAGCCGGCGCGGACGTTGCGCATGGCCCAGCTGGCGGACAACATCGCGCACTCGCGCAGCCGCCTCACGCACACCATCCGGCGGATGGAGGAGCAGGGGCTCGTCACCCGGGCGCCCTGCCTCGAGGACGCGCGCGGCGTGAACTGCGTCATGACCGACAAGGGCTGGGAGGTCCTCGTCGCGGCCGCCCCGAAGCACGTGCAGTCGGTGCGGGACCACCTGGTCGACGTGCTCACGGACGAGCAGTTCGCGGCGCTCGGCGACGCGATGGAGGCGGTGCGCCTGCACCTCACGGGTGGCGCGTGTCACGTCGAGGAGGACGCTTCCGCGTGCTGAGCGCACAGGAGTGTTTGCGAGACTGAGCCCATGGTCGCGACCACGATCCACCTGATGCGGCACGGCGAGGTGCACAACCCCGCGGGCGTGCTCTACGGACGGCTGCCCGGCTACCGGCTCTCGGAGCGGGGGCTGGCGATGGCGGACATGGTCGCCGCGCACCTCGCCGGGCCCGTGCGCCATGACGTCGTCGCCGTGGTCGCCTCCCCGCTGCAGCGCGCGCAGGAGACGGCCGGGCCCATCGCCGCCGCGTTCGACCTGTCGATCGGCACCGACGAGCGGCTCATCGAGGCGGGCAACCACTTCGAGGGGCTCGCCTTCGGCGTCGGTGACGGCTCGCTGCGCCACCCGAGGCACTGGCCCTACCTGCGCAACCCCTTCCGGCCGTCCTGGGGCGAGCCATACAGGGAGCAGGCCGACCGGATGCTCGCCGCCGTCGACACGGCGCGCGAGCTCGCCCGTGGCCACGAGGCCGTGCTGGTCAGCCACCAGCTGCCGGTCTGGGTCACCCGTCTCGCGCTCGAGAACCGGCACCTGTGGCACGACCCGCGCAAGCGGCAGTGCTCGGTCGCGTCCCTGACCAGCCTGCGGTACGAGGGCGACACGCTCGTCGGCATCGGTTACAGCGAGCCCGCGGGCTCCCTGCTGCCGGGCGTCTCCTCGGTCGCGGGGGCCTGACGTGCGCGGACGCGGTCTCGTCGTGGGCGCCGTCGCCCTCCTGCTGCTCGCCGGCTGCGCGCCCGGAGGCCAGGAGAACCCCGACGACGTCGCCGACCAGGGCTACCAGTCCGGTGACGGCAGCACCACGACCTGGGCCGCGGGCGACCGCACGGGCCCGCTCGAGCTGTCGGGCACCGACTTCGAGGGCACCGCGCAGGACGTCGCCGACTGGCGGGGCGACGTCGTCGTGCTCAACACCTGGTACGCCAACTGCCCGCCGTGCCGCGCCGAGGCGCCCGACCTCGCAGCCCTGGCCACGGACTACGCGGCCGACGACGTGCAGGTGCTGGGCATCAACCGCACCGACGACGCCGGGACCGCGCAGGCGTTCGAGCGCCAGTTCTCGGTGCCCTACCCCAGCCTCGCGGACTCCGACGGGACCGCGATCGCGGCCCTGCAGGGCACGGTGCCGGTGAACGCGGTGCCGACGACGGTCGTGCTCGACCGCTCGGGGAACGTGGCCGGCCGCATCCTCGGCCTGGCGGACCCGTCGACGCTGCGCTCGATGGTCGACGGGCTTCTGGCCGAGCCGGCGCCCACCTCGTGATGCTTCTCGACGCCGGCGACGCCTTCGGCCGGGCGGTCACCTCGGGCTCGCTGCTGCTGGCGATCCCGGTCGCCGTGGTCGCCGGGCTCGTGTCGTTCGCGTCGCCGTGCGTGCTGCCGCTGGTCCCTGCGTACGTCGGCTACCTGGGCGGCATGACGGGGAGCGCCGACCGCCTCGGGTCCCCGGCCGGGACCACGCTCGTCCGGACCGCCCCCGCGCGCAGCCGGGTGCTGCTCGGGGTCGCCTTGTTCGTCGCCGGCTTCACCGCGGTGTTCGTCGCGCTCGCCGCGCTCGCGGGGTCGCTGGGCGGGGTGCTCGTCGAGTACCAGGACGTGATCTCGCGGGTGCTCGGGGTCGTCGTCATCGTGCTGGGCCTCGGGTTCCTGGGTCTCGTCCCGTTCCTGCAGAACGAGAAGCGCGTGCACCTGGCGCCGCGGGCCGGCCTGTGGGGTGCGCCCCTGCTGGGCGTCACCTTCGGGCTGGGGTGGGTGCCCTGCATCGGCCCCACGCTCGCCGCGATCCTCACGCTCTCGCTCGACGGCGGCTCGGCCGGTCGCGGCGCCCTGCTCGCCGTCGCGTTCTGCCTCGGCCTGGGGCTGCCGTTCCTGCTCGTCGCCCTCGGCATCGAGAGCAGCACCACGATGCTCGGGTTCCTGCGTCGGCACCGGCTCGCGATCATGCGCCTCGGCGGCGGGATGCTCGTGATCCTCGGCCTCGCGCTGGTCACCGGCGTGTGGGGCACCTGGTCGTCCTGGCTGCAGGGTGTCCTCGTCGGCGGCGACCCGTTCGTGCCGGTGGTGTGACATGAGCGTGCACCGCCCCGAGGGCCTCTCCGACGTCTTCATGGACCCCACCGACGCCCCCGCCTCGACGCCGCCGACGCTGCCCACGCTCGGGTTCGTCGGCTGGTCCCGCTGGGCCTGGCGGCAGCTCACCAGCATGCGGGTGGCGCTGCTGTTGCTCATGCTGCTGGCGGTCGCCGCCGTGCCCGGGACCGTGTGGCCGCAGCGCGCGCAGGACACCGCCAAGGTCGCCGACTACCTGACCGACCACCCGACCGCCGGCCCGTGGCTCGACCGGTTCGGGTTCTTCAACGTGTACTCGTCGGTCTGGTTCTCCGCGATCTACCTCCTGCTGTTCGTCTCCCTGGTCGGCTGCATCCTGCCGCGCACCAAGGTGCACCTCGCCGGGGTCCGTGGCCGCCCGCCGCGCGCGCCCCGTCGGTTCGGGCGGTTCCCCGCGCAGGGGTCAGGGTCCGTCGCCGCCGACCCGCAGGTCGCCGCCCAGGACGCCGAGACCGTCCTGCGCGGTGGCTGGCGCTGGCTCCCGTTCGTGCCGACCTACCGCGTCGACACCCGCGACGAGGGCGGCGGCACGTGGTCGGTGTCGGGGGAGCGCGGCTACCTGCGCGAGACCGGCAACCTGGTGTTCCACCTCGCGCTCGTCGGGCTGCTCATCTCGGTGGCGACCGGGCAGGTGCTGCACTACCGCGGGCAGGCGATCGTGGTGCAGGGCCGGGGTTTCGCCAACGCGCAGGTCGACTACGACACGTTCGAGCAGGGCACCGCGTACTCGCCGACGAGCCTCGTGCCGTTCACCCTGCGGCTCGACGACTTCGAGTCCCGCTTCGACCCCGACACCCTGCAGTCGCGCGACTTCACCGCGCACGTCACCCTGACCAACCCGGGCGAGGCGCCGGAGAAGAAGACCATCAAGGTCAACCACCCGCTCGACGCCGGCGGCGCCAAGGTCTACCTGCAGGGCAACGGCTACGCCCCCGACATCACCGTCCACGACGCCGCCGGCGAGGTCGCCTTCGGCGGACCGACGCCGTTCCTGCCGCAGGACAACGTCTACACGTCGCGCGGCGTGCTCAAGGTCCCGGACGTCTCCGGCGACCAGGAGCAGATCGGCATCGTCGGCTACCTGCTGCCGACCGCGCAGGAGGTCGGCGACGACCTCTACCGCTCCGTGGACCCCCAGCCGAACGACCCGCTGCTCGTCCTGTCGGTCTGGCAGGGCAACCTCGGGCTCGACACCGGCGTGCCGCAGAACGTCTACCAGCTCGACGAGGCCCGGCTGACCCAGGCCGTCGACGCCGACGGCAAGGCGATCACGGTGTACGTGCGTCCCGGCGAGACCGTCGACCTCCCCGACGGCCTGGGCACGCTGACGTTCAACGGCCTGCCCCGCTACGTCGCCCTCGACCTGCGCCACGACCCCGCGCTGCCGTTCGTCCTCGTCTTCGCGCTCCTCGCGTTCGCGGGCCTCGCCACCTCGCTCTTCGCCCCGCGCAGGCGCGTCTGGCTCCGGTTCGCGCCGGGCGCGGGCGAGGGCGACCGCCGTACAGTGGTCACCGCGGCCGGGCTGGCCCGCGGCGACGACGTCGGACTCCAGCCCGAGCTCGACCGGGTGCTGGCGGAGACGCTCGCGCGGTCGGATGACAGACCCCCGGCCGCCCCAGGCGGCCAGACCTCAGGAGAGGGCACGCCATGACCACCGGTGACCTGAGCACCTTGCTCGTCTGGGGTGCCGCGACCGCGTTCACCATCGCGCTCGTCGCCTACAGCGTCGACCTCGCGCGGATCGTGGAGCACGCGCAGAAGCGCGTGCCCGAGGACGCCCTCGCCACCGCCGGCTCGAGCGCCTGGCGGCCCGCCACCGCCGTCGGTGGGTCCGAGGACCAGCGCGCGCCCGGCCGCTCCGCGCGCGCCGAGGGCATCGCCCGGTCGACCACGATGGTCGGTCTCGTGATGCTCTTCGCGGGCATCGTGCTGCGCGGCGTCGCCGCCGGTCGCTGGCCCACCGCGAACATGTACGAGTTCACGATCGTCGGCACCTTCGTCGCCGTGCTCGTCCTCACCATCGTGCAGCGCCGCCGCGTCATCGCGTTCGTCGGCGTGCTCGTCATGGGCATGGCGGTCCTCGCGCTGGTGCTCGCCCTCAACGTGTTCTACATCCAGGCCGACCAGGTGCAGCCCGCGCTGCAGAGCTACTGGCTCATCCTGCACGTCGGCGTCGCCATCACCGCGACCGGCATCTTCACCGTGGCGTTCGCCGCGTCGGTGCTGCAGGTGCTGAAGAGCTACCGCGAGGAGGGCCTCGCCGGAGCCGACGTCCCCGCGGTGACGGTGGGCGGGCAGTCGCTCGGCGCCGACGCGGTTCCCGCCGGTGCGACGCGGCGGTCCGACGGCCTGCGCCGGACGCTCAGCGGGCCGAAGCTCGGCTGGCTCGAGCAGGTGCCCAGCTCCCGCGAGCTCGAGGCGATGGCGTTCCGGCTCAACGCCATCGGGTTCGTCCTGTGGACCTTCACCCTCATCGGCGGCGCCATCTGGGCCGAGCACGCCTGGGGCCGGTACTGGGGCTGGGACCCCAAGGAGGTCGGCACGTTCGTCGCCTGGGTGACGTACGCCGCCTACCTGCACGCACGCACGACGCGGGGCTGGAGCGGTCGCCGCGCGGCGTACTTCGTCTTCGTCGGGTACGCCGTCGTGCTCATGAACTTCACCGTCGTGAACCTCGTCGTCTCCGGGAAGCACTCGTACTCCGGGATGTGACCCGACGGGGTCCCTCCGGTCAGGACGTGGACGGGCCGTCGCTGCTGGTGCCGCCGTCGGCGCGCCTGCGGTCCTCGTCCAGCCCGCGGAGGAAGTCGGGGTCGTCGTCGGGACCCGCGGTGCGTCGGCGACGCGGTGCGCCGGGCGACCCGCCCGGCTGGCCCGCGTACGCGGTGCGCCGCGACCACCGGACGGCGAGCCACACGATGACCCCGACCAGGGGCACGAGCAGCACGAGCAGGACCCAGAGCGCCGGGTGCACGCCGAGGCGCTCGTCGTGGTTGCTGCGCAGGATGTCGAACACGCAGTACACGGTCAGCCCGATGAGCAGCAGGACGGCCAGGTTCCTCACGTCACCAGAGTAGTCGTCGGCCCGTGCCGCGGGGGCGGCCTACCCTTGACCGTGCCTTTCGTCGTCTATTCGGTCCTGCGCCTCGCGCTCTTCGCGGCCTGCCTCGGTCTGCTCTGGTGGGCCGGCCTGCGCTCGTGGTTGGTGGCGGTCGTCGCGGCGTTCCTCGCGTGGGCGCTGTCCTACGTGCTGCTGAACGGTCCGCGCGACGCGGCCGCCCGCCAGCTCGCCGAGCGCGCGGAACGGCGCCGCCGGGCCGGCGACCGGGCGGTGCTGGGCAAGCGCGCCCAGGAGGACGCCGACCTCGAGGACGCCGCCGACGAGGCTGCTCGGGGGCTAGAGAGCCAGCCCCACGCCGAGCAGCACGCCGAACGCGAGCTCGAGGAGCCCGGTGCCGGCGAGCACGGGGACCAGCGCGCGGCCGCGGGCGCCGAGCAGCACGGTGACCGCCAGCACGACCGAGGGCGCGAGCAGCACCAGCACGATCAGCGTCCAGACTGACGCGAACGCGCACACGATGCCCCCGAGCAGTACCGGCAGGATCACCAGCACCGCGTACACGCGGCGGGACCGGTTCTCCCCGAGGCGCACGGCCAGGGTCCGCTTGCCGACGAGCGCGTCGGTGGGGACGTCGCGCAGGTTGTTGGCCATGAGCAGGGCGCACGCGAGCATGCCGACGGACACGGCTCCGACCCAGGCCGGCCACGAGAGCTCGTCGGCCTGCGTGTAGGTGGTGCCGAGCACCGCGACGAGCCCGAAGAACACGAACACGCCGACCTCGCCGAGCCCGCGGTAGCCGTAGGGCCGCCTTCCGCCCGTGTAGCCCCACGCCGCCAGGATGGCGGCAGCGCCGACGGCGAGCAGCCACCACTGGCCCGTGAGGAGCACGAGCGTGAGGCCGAGCAGGGCCGCGACGCCGAACGACGCGAACGCGGCGCCCTTGACGGTCCCGGGGCTCGCGGTGCCCGAGGCGGTGAGGCGGAGCGGGCCGACGCGGTCGACGTCGGTGCCGCGGATCCCGTCGGAGTAGTCGTTCGCGTAGTTCACGCCCACCTGCAGCGCGAGCGCGACGCCGAGCGCGAGCGCGGCCCGGCCGAGGTTGGCCTCGCCGAGCTGCGCGGCGGCGCCGGTGCCGACGAGCACGGGGGCAGCCGCCGCGGGCAGCGTGCGCGGTCGCGCACCCTGCACCCAGTCGCTGGCAGTCGTCACGTGGGGGTCCTCTCGAGGGAATGGGCGGCGAGCTGTGCCGTCGCCCGACGGTCGATCTTGCCCGGCCCGCGCACCGGGAGCGAGTCCGTGACCACCAGGCGGCGGGGCGCGTGCGCCGCGCCGAGGCGGTCGGTGACGGCGCGGCGTGCGTCGTCGAGGGTCGGGGGTCGGGCGCCGGCGCGGGGGACGACGACGGCGACGACGGCCTGTCCCCACTCCGGGTCGGGGACGCCGACCACGCAGACCTCGCCCACCCCGGGCAGCTCCGCGAGGATCTGCTCGACGGGCGCGGGAGCCACCTTGGTGCCCCCGGAGACGAGCACGTCGTCGGCGCGGCCGAGCACGGTGAGCACGCCGTCCGACCACTGCCCGAGGTCGGTGGTCCGCAGGTGCCGGACCCCGTCCACCTGCACGAACGCGTCGGCGTCCAGGTCGGGGCGCCCGAGGTAGCCGTCGGCCAGCACGGGGCCGGCGAGCAGGATCCGGCCGTCGTCGTCGAGCGCGACCCGCACCCCGGCGAGCGGGCTCCCGTCGTAGACGCACCCGCCGCAGGTCTCGGACATGCCGTAGGTGGTCACCACCCGGACGTCCGCGGCCCGCGCGCGCGCCAGCAGCTCCGGCGCGGCCGCGGCGCCGCCGAGCAGCACGGCGTCGAACGTCGCGAGGGCGGTGGTCGCGTCGGGGTCCTCCAGGAGCCGCACGAGCTGCGTCGGCACCAGCGAGGTGTACCGGCGCGCGTCGGTCGCGAGGGCCGCCGCCGCGGCGACGAACGCGGGCGCCCGGAACGGGCCGGGCTCGAGCACCACCGGCGTCGTCCCCGCGAGGACCGAGCGGACGAGCACCTGAACGCCGGCGACGTGGTGGGTGGGCAGCGCGAGCAGCCAGCGTCCCGGGCCGGCGAGCCGCTCGTGGGTCGCCCGCGCCGACGCGCGCAGGGCCGTCGCCGAGAGCAGGACGGCGCGCGGCTCGCCGGTCGAGCCCGAGGTCCGCACCACCACAGCGACGTCGTCCCCGACCGACGAGGTGGTCCCGGCGGCGTCGTCCGGCACCGGGCAGACGGCCGCGCCGGTGCCGTCCAGGGCCGCCGCGAGAGCCGGGAGGAGGAGGTCGGGCCGCGCGGGGACGTCACGCAGCGGCCGGGTCACGCCCCCAGCGTAGGTGCGCCCGGGCGCGCGCCCGGCCGGGGACCGTGCAGACAACCCGTAGAGTGTCGCGCGGTTTCACACCCCTAGGAGCATCGTGTCGTCTGTCCTCACCCCTCCGTCCGCCCGGCGTCGCCCGGTCGCGCTCGTCGCTCTGGCCACCGGCGCCGGTCTGCTGCTGGCCGCCTGCAGCGGATCGCCGACGGCCGACCCGACCGCTGCCGCGCCCGTGACCCAGGCGCCGGTGATCCAGGCCGCGAAGGCTGCTCCTCCGGCGCCCGTCGTCGCGCCCCGGTGGCCCCTCACGGGCATCACGGCGTCCGAGGTGGCCACCCGCCCCGCCCTCGCCGTGAAGATCGAGAACTCGGGCGAGGCGCGCCCGCAGACCGGCCTCGAGCAGGCGGACGTCGTGTGGGAAGAGGTCGTCGAGGGCGGCATCAGCCGCTTCGTGGCCGTCTACCAGTCGCAGGTCCCGGCCGAGGTCGGTCCCATCCGGTCGGTGCGACCGATGGACCCGGCGATCGTCGCGCCGATGCACGGCCTCATCGCCTTCTCCGGTGGGCAGGCGGGCTTCGTCCAGGCGCTGAAGAACGCGGGCGTCCAGACCATCAGCATGGACGCCGGTGCCGCGGGGTTCTATCGCAAGAAGGGCGTCGCGCCGGCGCCGCACAACGTGTACGGCACGCCGCAGACGTTCTGGGACCAGGCCGACGGTGAGCACTCCGCGTCGCCCGCCCCGCAGTTCGTCATCGCCAAGCACCCCGAGCAGGCGAGCGCGGTCGTCTCGGGCGGCGCATCCGGGACCGTCGCCGTCAAGCTCTCGGGCTACGCGAAGCCGACGTGGACCTGGGATGCGGGCACGGGCACGTGGCTGCGCGCCGAGGGCGCGACGCCCGCGACGGTGCGGTCGGGAGCCCGGATCGCGGCCACCAACGTGGTCACGCTCAAGGTGCGGCTGGTGAACTCGGGCACGGTGGACCCCGCCGGCAACCCGGTGCCCGAGACCGTGCTCGACGGCTCGGGTGACGCCACGGTCTCCAGCGGCGGCCACACCGTCACGGGGACGTGGACCAAGACGGGCGAGGGTGCGGTCCTCACGCTGGCCACCGCCGACGGCGGCGTGCTGACGCTGGCGCCGGGCACCACCTGGGTCGAGCTGGTCCCGCAGGACTCCGGCTCGGTCACGATCGGCTGACGCGGCCTGGGCTCCCCGTCGCGTGCGCGTCGGCGTGGCAGCCTAGGTCCGTGCCGGAGAGCGACATCTGGTCCGTGCCGGACAGCGACAGGGGAACGCGATGACGACGACGACACGACGAGGGGTGCGCGGCGCAGCAGCCGCGCTGCTCGCCGGCCTGGCCCTGGCGGTCGCCGCCTGCAGCCCCAGCACGCCGGAACCGGAGACCTCGACCGCCGCCGCGGTCACCCACGGGCCGACGATCGCCCCCGACAAGGGCGCGGCGCCGGTGCCCGCCGTGCCGGT
Organism: Cellulomonas sp. P5_E12; assembly: GCF_054049315.1. Classification (NCBI taxonomy): domain Bacteria; kingdom Bacillati; phylum Actinomycetota; class Actinomycetes; order Micrococcales; family Cellulomonadaceae; genus Cellulomonas; species Cellulomonas sp. P5_E12. Next base: position 34,186 of record NZ_JBFUMP010000027.1, read on the forward strand.
CGTCTGGCCGCTCACAGGCATCGCCGGGGAGCCGGTGGCGCGGCCCTCGCTCGCCGTGAAGATCGAGAACACCGCCGTGGCGCGCCCGCAGACCGGTCTGGACCAGGCGGACATGGTCTGGGAGACCATCGTCGAGTTCGACGTGTCGCGGTTCGTGGCGGTCTTCCACTCGCAGGTTCCCGCGGAGGTCGGGCCCATCCGCTCGGTCCGCCCGATGGACCCCCTGATCCTCGCTCCCATGCACGGGCTGCTGGCTTTCTCGGGCGGCCAGCCGGGCATCCTCGACCTCGTCGCGGCGAGCGGCGTGCAGATGATCAGCCACGACGCGGGTGCGCCCGGGATGTACCGGACCAAGGACCGCGCGGCGCCGCACAACGTCTACGGCACGCCGGCCACGTTCTGGAGCCTCGCCGACGCGGACCACCAGGCGCCTCCCGGCGAGCAGTTCACCATCGCTCGCAGCGCCGACCGTGCGGCGGCCGTCGTCGCCGGCACGCCGGCGAGCACGCTCTCGTTCCGGCTGTCAGCGGCGTCGAGCCCGTCGTGGTCGTGGGACGCCGGCACCGGCACGTGGCTGCGCTCGGAGGGGGCCTCGCCGGCGACCGCCCGCAGCGGCGCCCAGCTCTCTGCGGTGAACGTCGTGTCCATCACGGCGGACCACCCGAACACCCAGTTCGGTGCTCAGGGGGGCGCGCCCGTGCCCACGTACAACCTGGTCGGGTCCGGCGACGGCGTCGTCGCGACGGGCGGCAAGACCGTGCCGGTCCGGTGGCAGAAGGACTCTCAGGACGCGCCGATGCGCCTGTTCACGGCCGACGGCAAGCCCGCGGACCTGGCGCCCGGCAACACGTGGGTCGAGCTCGTGCCGGCTGGGTCGGGTTCCCTGACGATCGGCTGACGGCGACGGGTTGTCCTCCCACGGGATGACGTCGGCGACGGGTTTGGCCACCTCAGGGCGGCATCGGCGAGGTCCCTGCGGCCGATGCAGGGCAGGTGCCTGCCGGGCGAGGCTCGGGGCATGGCCACTCTCACGCACCACGAAGCCACCGAGCACGACACCCGGTCGCTCGGCGCGGTCGTCGTCTCCGGTCTCGTGCTCGTCGCGCTGCTGGTCGGCGCGGCGGGCGTCCTCGGCGCCGTCGTCGACTTCGCCGGCTGGGCGTTGGCGGGTAGATAGCCCGCTAGTACGCGTACGGGAAGCCCGACCAGTCGGGCTCCCGCCGCTGCAGGAACGCGTCGCGCCCCTCGACCGCCTCGTCGGTCATGTACGCCAGGCGCGTCGCCTCGCCGGCGAAGACCTGCTGCCCGGCCAGGCCGTCGTCCGCCAGGTTGAAGGCGAACTTGAGCATGCGGACCGCCTGCGGCGACTTGGTGGCGATGATCCGGGCGTACTCGAGACCCGCCTCCTCGATCTGCGCGTGGTCGACCACGTCGTTGACCGCGCCCCAGGCCAGCGCCTGCTCGGCCGAGTACTCGCGGGCGAGGAAGAAGATCTCGCGGGCCCGCTTCTGCCCGACCTGCCGCGCCAGCAGGGCCGAGCCGTAGCCGCCGTCGAACGAGCCCACGTTGGCGTCGGTCTGCATGAAGCGGCCGTGCTCGCGGCTGGCGATGCTGAGGTCGGCGACCACGTGCAGGGAGTGCCCGCCGCCGGCCGCCCAGCCGTTGACCAGCGCGACGACGACCTTGGGCATGGTCCGGATCAGCCTCTGGACCTCGAGGATGTGCAGCCGCCCGGCGCGGGCCGTGTCGACGTCGTCGGCGGTCTCGCCGGAGGCGTACTGGTAACCCGAGCGGCCGCGGATGCGCTGGTCGCCCCCGGAGCAGAACGCCCACACGCCGTCCTTCGGGCTGGGGCCGTTGCCCGTGAGCAGCACGGTGCCGACGTCCGACGTGGTGCGCGCGTGGTCGAGGACGCGGTAGAGCTCGTCGACGGTGTGCGGGCGGAACGCGTTGCGGACCTCCGGCCGGTCGAACGCGACCCGCACCACGGGCAGGTCGCGGGCGACGGCACCGGCGGCCAGCTGGTCGGCGGACGGCCGCACGAACCCCCGGTGGTAGGTGAGGTCGGTGAGGTCCTCGAACCCGTCGACCGTGCGCCAGCGGGTCGGGTCGAACGTGTCGGAGACGGCGGCCGGGAGCTCAGGAGTCACGGCGGCAGCCTAGTCGCGCAGGGGCATTCTGGTACGCTTGTACCAGAACGTGCGCGGGACGGCGGGGACTGCCACCCGGCGCGCACGCAGAGAGTGGTGCACGACCATGGCCTGGATCGTCCTCATCCTGTCCGGCATGCTCGAGGCCGGCTGGGCGCTGAGCCTCAAGGCGTCCGACGGGTTCAGCAAGCTTGGACCGAGCATCGCGTTCGTCGTCTTCGCCGTCGGGTCCCTGGGCGGTCTGAGCTGGGCGCTCAAGTCGCTCCCGGTCGGCGTCGCCTACGGCGTCTGGGTGGGCATCGGTGCCGCCCTCACCGCGGTCCTCGCCATCGTCCTGTTCCACGAGACGGTGTCGGTGCTGAAGATCGTGTCGCTCGTGCTCATCGTCGCCGGGGTCGTCGGCCTGAACCTGTCCGGCGGAGGTCATGCATGACGAGCAAGGGGGCGCGGCGGCGCGACGACCTCGCGCGGGCGGCGGCAACCCTCATGCTGCGCGAGGGGCCCGGCGCCCTCACCCACCGGCGGGTCGCGCACGAGGCGGGTGCGTCGGTGTCCGCCACGACCTACTACTTCGGCTCGCTCGACGAGCTCGCGGCGGCCGCGGGCGGCGCGCTGGCCGACGCGTGGGCGGACCACGCCCGGGCGGTCTTCGCCGCCGCCCCCGAGGGCCCGCTCGACGACCGCGAGGTCGCGGCCCGGACCCTCGTCGGCGCGGTCCTGCCGCCCGGCGTCGACGCCGAGGTGCGCAGCCACTACGAGCACCTGCTCGCCGCGGGCCGGCACGCGACGCTCGCGACCGCCTTCGCGGCGGGCCGGTCGGTGGTCGACGACGTCGTGGGGGAGCTGGTCGCCCGGGTGGGGGCGCCGACGACCGCCGCCGTCACCATCGCGCTGGTCGACGGCGCCGTCGTCACCGCGCTGACCGAGGGTCGGCCGGTGCGGCCCACCGCCGTCGCGCTCCTCGTCGCGGCATGGGGCGCGTGAGCCCGACGTAGGCTGGCGACGTGCCGAGAACCCCCGCTGACCTGCACGTCTGGTCGCTCCCGCTGCGCACCCGGTTCCGCGGCCTCACCGTCCGCGACGGCGTGCTCGTGCGCGGGGACGCCGGATGGGGCGAGTTCAGCCCGTTCTGGGACTACGACKCCGCGGAGTCCGCCGCCTGGTGGCGTGCGGCGCGCGAGGCGGCCGACGAGGGCTGGCCGCCCGCCGTGCGCACCCGGATCCCCGTCAACGTCACCGTCCCCGCGGTCGACGCCGCGACCGCCCACCGGATCGTGCGCGCGTCCGGCGGGTGCCGCACCGCGAAGGTCAAGGTGGCCGAGCCGGGCCAGTCGCTCGCCGACGAGATCGCCCGCCTGGAGGCCGTCCGCGACGCGCTCGGTCCCGACGGGGCCATCCGGGTCGACGCCAACGCCGCCTGGGACGTCGACACCGCCGTGACCCGGCTGGTCGCGCTCGACCGGGCGGCCGGGGGGCTGGAGTACGCGGAGCAGCCCGTGCCGGGTGTGGACGACCTCGCGGCACTGCGCCGGCGCACGCCCGTGCCGATCGCGGCCGACGAGTCCATCCGGCGCGCCGAGGACCCGCTCGCCGTCGCGCGGGCGGGCGCGGCCGACGTCGTGGTGCTCAAGGTCCAGCCGCTCGGGGGCGTGCGCGCCTGCCTGGAGCTGGCCGAGCGGATCGGGCTGCCGGTTGTCGTGTCGTCGGCGCTCGAGTCGTCCGTCGGGCTGGCCGCGGGGATCGCGCTCGCCGCGGCGCTGCCGGAGCTGCCCTACGCCTGCGGACTGGCCACCGCCCAGCTGTTCACGGCCGACCTGGTGACCGCCCCGTTCCTGCCGGTCGACGGCGCCCTGGAGGTCCGCCGCCCGGAGCCCGACTCGGCCCTCCTCGCGGCCGCCGCGGGGCCGGACGACCTCGTGGCGCGCTGGCGGGCGCGCATCGCGGCGGTCGGCGCTCAGGCATGATGTCGAGCGTGACGACGTCGCCCCCCCTCGCGCCCGACCCGGCGACGGCGGCGGCGCGCGTGATCGTCCAGGCGCTCGCGGCACTGGGGGTCGAGGACGTCGTGCTCGCGCCCGGGTCCCGCAGCGCCCCTTTGGCCTACGCGCTCGCGGACGCGGTGCGCCCAGAGGGGGRGCGGCCGTCCGGCGCCCCCGCGCTGCGGCTCCACGTGCGGGTCGACGAGCGGTCGGCGGCGTTCCTGGCGCTCGGCCTGGTGAAGGCCTCGGGTGACCCTGCCCGTCCCGTGGCCGTCGTCACGACCTCCGGCACGGCCGTGGCCAACCTGCACCCCGCCGTCCTCGAGGCCCACCACAGCGGCCTGCCGTTGCTGCTGCTCACGGCCGACCGCCCGCACGAGCTGCGGGGCACCGGCGCGAACCAGACCACCGACCAGGTGGGCATCTTCGGGAGCGCGGTGCGGCTCGCGGTCGACGTGCCCGCTCCCGTCGGCCTTCCCGACGAGGCGCGCAGCCTGCGTCGCGTGGTCTCCCGCGCCGTCGCCGCGGCGACGGGGGCGCGGACGGCGGACCCGGGGCCGGTGCACCTCGACCTCGCCTTCCGCGAGCCGCTGGTGCCCGGCGACGAGCCGTGGCCGGCGCCGTCGACCGCGGGGCTCACTCACGTCCAGGCCCGGCCCGCCACCGGTGCCGTCCCCGTCGTCGGGGAACCCGGCGCCGCACCCGCCCGCCGCGGCGGGGTGCCGACCGTACTGGTCGCGGGGGACGGTGCCGGTCCCGGCGCGCGCCGCCTCGCGGAGGCGAACGGCTGGCCCCTGCTGGCCGAACCGTCGTCGGGCGCGCGCGGTGGCTCCCACGCGATCTCCGCCTATCGGCTGCTGCTCGCGCACCCCGGCCTCGGCGGTGCCGTCCGGCGCGCGGTCGTGCTGGGCCGCCCGACCCTGTCGCGGCCCGTGCAGCGCCTGCTCGCGCGCGAGGACGTCGAGGTCGTCGTGGTCGCGCCGCGCGGCGCCGACTGGCCGGACGCCGCCCGCAACGCCGGCGACGTGCTCCTCGAGGCCCCGGCGCGGATGCGCCAGGGCCGGATGCCCGCCCCCGCGGGGTGGCTCGACGCGTGGCGKGCCGCGGACGCGGCGGCCGGTGCGGCGATCGACGGCGTGCTCGACGGGCTCGACGCC
>NZ_JBFUMP010000028.1:0-35467 GCF_054049315.1 Cellulomonas sp. P5_E12
GCGCTGGCAGCCGCGGAGGCGGCGGCCGCGGGCGCGGGCGCAGACGCACCGCCGCCTGCAGCAGCGCCCACGCCCGGCCACGCCGCCGAGATCATCGCCGGCTACACGTTCGCCGGACCGATGCTGCCGCTCGGCGCCCTGGTCGAGGACGACGTCCCGGTCCCCGGCGCGGTCGTCGGAATCCCGCTCGCCATGATGAACCGGCACGGCCTCGTGGCCGGCGCGACCGGCACCGGCAAGACCAAGACCCTGCAGGTGCTGGCCGAGGGCCTGTCCGCCGCGGGCGTGCCGGTGTTCGTCGCGGACATCAAGGGCGACCTCTCCGGCCTCGCCGTGCCAGGGACGCCGAACGAGAAGCTGCTGGCCCGCACGGCGAGCCTCGGGCAGGAGTGGGCGGCGACGGCGTCCCCGGTCGAGTTCCTCAGCCTCGGCGGGATCGGCGAGGGCACGCCGGTGCGCACCACCGTCACCGACTTCGGGCCGCTGCTGCTGGGCAAGGTGCTCGGCCTCAACGCCACGCAGGAGTCGAGCCTGGGGCTGCTCATGCACTGGGCCGACACCCAGGGGCTGGCGCTGCTGGACCTCAAGGATCTGCAGGCCACCATCGCGTACCTGATCAGCGACGAGGGCAAGCCGCAGCTCAAGGGCATCGGTGGCCTCTCGGCGGCCACCGCCGGCGTCATCCTGCGCGAGATCGTCGGCCTGCAGGCGCAGGGGGCGGACGCCTTCTTCGGGGAGCCCGCGTTCGACGTGTCCGAGCTGCTGCGGACCGCGCCCGACGGTCGCGGCGTCATCACGGCGCTCGAGCTGCCGGCCGTGCAGGACCGGCCCGCGCTGTTCTCCACGTTCCTCATGTGGCTGCTGGCCGAGCTGTTCCAGGAGCTGCCCGAGGTGGGTGATCCCGACAAGCCGCGGCTCGTGTTCTTCTTCGACGAGGCCCACCTGCTGTTCACGGGGGCGTCGGCCGACTTCCTCACGCAGGTGACGCAGACGGTCCGGCTGATCCGGTCGAAGGGCGTCGGCGTCTTCTTCGTCACGCAGAGCCCCAAGGACGTGCCCGCCGACGTGCTGGGACAGCTGGGCAACCGCGTCCAGCACGCGCTGCGGGCGTTCACCCCCGACGACGCGAAGGCGCTGCGGTCCGCGGCACGCACATTCCCGACCTCGCCCTACGACCTCGAGCAGCTGCTCCAGTCGCTGGGCACCGGCGAGGCGGTCGTCACCGTGCAGTCCGAGCGGGGCACCCCGACGCCGGTCGCGTGGACGCGGCTGCGCGCACCGCAGTCGTCGATGGAGCCGATGCCGGCAGCCCAGCTCGCCGCGGCGGTCACGGCGTCGCCGCTGTCTGCCCGGTACGCCGCGGCCGTGGACCGGGAGTCGGCCTACGAGCTGCTCGCGGTGCGGGCCGAGAAGGCGCAGGAGGCGGCCCGGCGCGCGGAGGAGGCGGAGAAGGCCGCCGACGAGGCCGAGCGGAGGGCGAAGGAGGCGCGACAGGCGGCGCCGCGCCGGTCGTCGAGCAGGACGAGCCCGCTGGACAGCCTGCTGCGGTCAGCGGGTACTCAGCTGGGGCGTGAGATCACGCGCTCGATCTTCGGCACGCGGCGGCGCTGACACGACCGGTACGGGTCCGCGCCCGAACACCAGCACGACGACCAGCCCGATCGCGGTGAGCCCGGCGCCCACCCAGGCGGGCGCGAGGTAGCCGAACCCGCCGGCGATCACGAGTCCGCCGACGAACGCGCCGGTCGCGTTGCCCAGGTTGAGCGCGGAGTGGCACAGGGCCGCGCCGAGCGAGGGTGCCGCGGGCGAGACGTCCATGAGGCGCGTCTGCAGCGACAGCCCGAGCACCTGCGAGGTGACGCCGAGCAGGACGAGCGCGAGCACGGCGGGCACCGGGTACGAGCCCACGAGCGCGATGGAGACGAGCACGACGATCGTCGCGACCATGCCGCCGATCACCGTGCCCATCACGGACCGGTCGGCCAGCCGGCCGCCGACCACCGTGCCGATCGTCATGCCGATCCCGTACAGCGCGAGCACCAGGGGCACCAGGGCGACGCCGAGGCCCGTCACCTCGGTGAGCAGAGGCTTGACGTAGGAGTAGACGGCGAACATGCCGCCGAACCCGACCGCCCCGGCGCCGAACGCGATCCAGAGCCGTCGGTTGCGGAGCGCAGCGAGCTCGGTACGAACCGTCGTGCCGGGCGCGGAGGGCAGGGACGGCGTCCACGCGTAGACCGCCGCGAGCGTCATCAATCCCAGCGCCCCGACGCCGACGAAGGACCAGCGCCAGCCGACGGCGTGCCCGACGATCGCGGTGAGCGGCACCCCGACGGCGCACGCGATGGTCAGCCCGGCCATCATCGAGGCGACGGCACGCCCGCGGCGTTCCGGCCCGACGACCGCGGTGCCCATCACCGCTCCGACGCCGAAGAACGCGCCGTGCGGGAGGCCCGCGAGGAACCGGGCCAGCACCAGCCAGCCCATGCTCGGCGCGAACGCGGACAGCACGTTGCCGATGGTGAACGCCACCACGAGCAGCAGGAGGAGCCGACGTCGGTCGAGCCGGGCACCGAGTGCGGCGAGCGTCGGGGCGCCCACGACGACGCCGAGCGCGTAGGCCGTGATCGCGTTCCCCGCGGTCGGGATGGAGACGTCGAAGCCCGACGCGATCTCGGGCAGCAGGCCCATCGTCGCGAACTCCGTCGTGCCGATGCCGAACCCGCCGAGGGCGAGCGCGAACAGCGCGGCGCGCGAGCGCGCGGGCGTGAGCGTGACCAACGACGGTCCTCCGAACGAATCGATTCGATCTCGGTGCGGAGTACGTCGTCGTCAGCTCCGGTGGATGGCGCCCAGGTTACGTCAGGCGACGGGGACCAGCCAGATCGCCCGCGCCGCGACCTCGCCGAGGTCGACCGTGCGGCCGTCGACCCGGATCGAGATCACGCCCGCGACAGTGCGCCGCTCGACGACCGTGACCGCCGCGTCGAGCAGCAGGGCGACCGACTCGAGGTAGCGCAGGAGGCCGGGGTCGGCGTCGGAGATGCGGGCGACGGCCCACTCCCCCGGCTCCAAGTCCCAGAGCACGCTCGCCGCGGGGACGTCGAGCGTGCCGTCCGCACCGGGGATCGGGTCGCCGTGCGGGTCCCGGCGCGGATGCCCCAGCTGGGCGGAGACGCGCTCGACGAAGAGGTCCGAGACCGCGTGCTCGAGCACCTCGGCCTCGTCGTGCACCTCGTCCCACCCGTACCCGAGCACCTCCACGAGGAACGTCTCGATCAGCCGGTGCCGCCGGACGACCGCGAGCGCGTGCCGCTCACCGTCGGCCGTGAGCTCGATCGCGCCGTAGGGCTGGTGCGTGACCAGGCCGGCGTCCGCGAGGCGGCGGACCGTCTCGGAGACCGTCGACGCCCCGACGCCCAGGCGCGTGGCCAGCATCTTGGTGGTCACCGGTTGCTCCGACCACTCGCGGGCCGACCACACGACCTTGAGGTAGTCCTGCGTGACGGCGCTCAGCTCGGGTGTCGTCGGCGTGCTCACGCCGTCCACACTAGGGCGCGCACGCTCACCAGCCGTCGACGCTCCAGTGCCAGGGCTCGCTGGGCAGGTTCTCCAGTCCGTAGTCGGCCGCGTGCTCGCTGAGCCAGACGAAAGCCGGCGAGCCGGCCCGCAGCACGCCGCCGCTCACGGTGAAGTCGAGCGCGAGGCCCCGCTCGTGACGCGACGTGCCCGGCGGGGCGGTCTGCGGCCGGCAGGTGACCACGGTGGGGTCCGGCAAGGACGCGCTGCAGTTCGCCGCCCGCAGCGCGATCTGCTGGCTCGCGCTGCGCCAGCCCCAGGCGTGCAGCTCGATGCCGTCGGCGAGCGCGGCGGTCATCAGGGCGTCGAGCGAGTCGGCCAGGCACGGGTGGACGCGGATTCCGAACGCCGTGACGACCGTGTCCCCCTCGGGCACCGGCGCGTCCACGTCCGTGCAGTCGGTGGCGACGCGCTCGCTGGTCATCAGCTCCGGCGGGACGTCCACGCGCCAGAGCTCCTGCCCGGTGGGCGCGCGCAGCAGCAGCGCACTCTCCTCGAGCTGGAGGCTCGCGCCGGGGTTGCCCGGCGTGGCGCTGTGCCACAGGACCGACCCGTCCGCGGCCGTGAGCGCCACGTCGCCGTCGTCCTGGACCGCGAGGCCGGCGGCGCCCGCCGCGGGTGCGCTCCACACGGCCGTGCCGTCGTAGGCGAGCGTGAGCCCGTCCGCGCCCACGCTCAGCCGCAGGTGGCCGTCGGGCGAGCCCAGCTGCTGGCCCGGCGCGAGCGGGGTCCCGGCGACCAGCGACGACGGGCCGATGACCGTCCCGGTGCTCCAGACGACCGCGCCGGCCAGGTCGTAGAGCACCAGGTCGCCGTCGTCCTGCAGGACCAGCGTCGCGCCCGGGTGCCCGGCCGTGCGGCTGCGCCAGGTCCGGTTGCCGTCGGCGTCGGTGACCACGAGGTTGCCGTCCTCGCCCAGCGTGAGCGTGGAGCCCGGTGCGTCCGTGCCGGTGGACCAGCGCGTCGCGGCGTCCGGACCGAGCAGCGCGACGTCGCCGTCGTCGAGAACCACGAGGCTCTGGCGGCCGTCGGGCGACGAGAGCGCCTCGCCCGGCGCCAGGCTCGAGCCGGCGGTGAGGATGGAGGGTCGCACGCCGGTGCCCGAGTCCCACACCTGGACCCCGCCGGCGTCGAGGACGACGACATCGCCGTCGTCCTGCAGGACCAGCTTGGATCCGGGGGTCGCTGTCGCGTCCGGGCGCCAGCCGACCGTGCCGTCGGGAGCCGTCAGGGCGACGTCGCCGTTCTCGCCCACCACCAGCTGCGAGCCGGCCACGGCGGGACCGGCCACCCAGCGGGGGTCCGGGTCCGGGCCGAACAGTGCGAGGCCGCCGTCGGCCTGCACGACGAGCGTCTGCGAGCCGTCCGGCGAGACCAGGCCCTGTCCCACCCCGAGCACCTCGCCCGGCCTCAGCTCGCTCTCGCCGGAGGCCGCGTGCGCGCCCGGGGCGAGCAGGATCGTGCCGACGAGGACGCACACGCAGGTCAGGGCGGCGCGGACCGCGAGCGCGCGTCGCTCCCGGCCGACCGCGGACCCGCGTCGGGACACTCGCCCACCCCCTTGGAGGGCGCGGGCCGAGCCGGTGCGGCCCAGGTCCGCGTGGGTCACACCCTAGGACAGTGTGAGCCAGATCACACGGGTGAAGGTGCGCCGCCGGGGCCGGCGGGCGTCGGCTCGATCGGCGTCGCCGGCCAGGTCAGGCGCGGGCTCACGCTCGCGGTGGTGTCCGGCCGGACCTGCACCAGCTGGTAGTCGACGAACCTCCGCTCCGCGGGGTCCCAGCGCAGCACTGTCATCTCCGCCACGCCGTTGAGCGGCCCGACGGTCGGCTGACCCAGCGTCGCTCCCGCCGTGCTCGAGCTGACGTAGCGGATGCCGAGCTCGACGCGCTCGGGTCCGTACCGCTTGTGCAGGTGCCCGGAGATCTGCGCGGGGACGCAGCCGCTCGCGAGCGCCGGCTGCCCGACCGCCGGGGTGTGGATGAGCAGGAGGTCGACGCCGTCCTCGTCGTCGCACGCGACGTCGGCCAGGCGCTCGGCCTCGTCGTCCGCGGACTCCTTGCCGGCCAGGGCGGTGCCGCCGGCTCCCACGCGTGTCTCGTTCGGGTCTCGGTCCCCCAGGATGCGCAGCCCGTCGACCTCGACGACCGACCCGTCCAGCACGGTCGCCCCGGCCTTCGCGTAGTTGCCCGTCGTCTCCCGCGAGTCGTGGTTGCCGGGCGAGGTGACGAGCTCCACCCCGGACGGGACGGCGCGGGCGAACGTCGTCACGCAGTACTGCTCCACCGACGTGCCGTTGAGCGTCGTGTCGCCGGCGTCGAGCACGAGGTCCGCCTTCGAGCGCAGCACCAGAGTGCGGATCAGGGGGGCCATGCCGACGTTGCAGTGCAGGTCGGAGACGAGCACGACGGTCACCAGGCCGGCGTCGTCGGTGGTGGCCGTCGGGGACGCCGATGCGTCGCTGGGCTCCGGGACCGGCCACGCGTCCAGGGACTCCTGGCGCTCGTCCCACGCGACCTTCAGCGACGCGTTCGCCTCGGTGTAGAACTTCTCGTTCTTCTTCAGCTCGGCGACCACCTGGCCGCCGTACGTGTCGATGACGCCACCGAGCCGCCCCGTGACGCGCGCGCCCTCGAGCGGGGTCCCGTCGAACACCGCCGACGCTGCGCTCGACGCCGACGGCTGATCGCGGCGCCCGAGGCTCGAAGTCGACACGGTGGCGACGAGGGCGACGACGACACCCGCGACGACCGCGGACCGCAGGTGCGGCCGCAGCCGGACCCGGAGCTCCTCGCGCCGCGTCGCGCCCAGCAGCAGCCGCACCAGCCACCACGCGGCGACCAGCACGACGAACGCCAGGGCGGTCCGCCACAGTGCCTGGGTGACGAGCGCCCGGGCCACGTCCTGGACCGTCGCCTGCGGGCCCGAGAAGAACTGCAGGTAGCTCTGCAGGTCCCCGCTGAGCGCCTGCAGGGTGCGTGACTGGTCCAGCTCGGTCACCGACGCCGGGATCTCCTGCACGGTGACGCGCACCCCGAGGGTCAGCGGGAGCGGCGAGTCGATCTGGAGCGTCCCGAGCGGCCCGAGGTCGACCGTCACCGTGTCGTCCGTGGTGACGTCGTACCGCGCCTCGTGCGGCCCGAGGCTGCTCTCGACGGACGCGGTCGTGATCCCGAAGACCAGCGCGAGGAGCAGCGCGCCGAGGAGCAGGAGGGCGCGCGGCCACCATCGTCGCTCGACGCCCGGGGTCGGGCCGCTCGGGTGGCTCATCACCCCCGAGCCTAGAGCGCGGTCAGCCCTGCGCGTCGCGCCAGGCCACCCACTGCGCGGCCAGCGAGAGGTCGTAGTCCGGGCCGCTGGCGCCGATGGTGAACAGCGTGGCGCCGGCGGCGACGAGGGCGTCGGCCACCTTCGCCGGGGGCGCCCCGACACCCACCGAACGCTCCACGAGCGCGGCGGTGTCCCGGCCCGCGTCGGTGCCGTGCTCGTCGAGGATCGCGCTCTTGCGGCGCAGGGTGTCGACGTCCCCGAACGAGTGCCAGACGTCTGCGTGCTCCGCCACGACCCGCAGCGTCTTGCGCTCACCACCGCCGCCGATGAGCACCGGGATCTCCCGCGTCGGGGTCGGGTTCGACGCCGCCCAGCGCGCCTTGATCCGCGGCAGCGCCTGCGCGAGGTCGGCGATCCGCGAGCCCGCGGTGCCGAACTCGTAGCCGAACTGGTCGTAGTCCTTCTGGAACCAGCCGGCGCCGATCCCGAGGATAAGCCGGCCGCCGCTGATGTGGTCGACGGTCCGCGCCATGTCCGCCAGCAGCTCGGGGTTGCGGTACGAGTTGCACGTCACCAGCGCGCCGATCTGCACGCGGCTGGTCTGCTCCGCCCAGGCGCCCAGCATCGTCCAGCACTCGAAGTGCTTGCCGTCCGGGTCACCCGACAGCGGGAAGAAGTGGTCCCAGTTGAAGACGATGTCGACGCCGAGGTCTTCCGCGCGGCTCACCGCGTCGCGGAGCTGGGCGTAGTCGGCGTGCTGGGGCTGGAGCTGGACTGCGATGCGGATGGGGTGCGTCATGGTGTCGAGCCTACGGACGGCGTCCCGATCGGGCCCACGGGAGAAGCGGACGGGATCTGACCTGTACAGGCGAGATGCTGGTGCTCACCCCACACCGAGGAGTTCTCCGATGGACATGAAGCTCGAGCTCGTCTCCGTTCCCGTCGCCGACATCGACCGCGCCAAGGCGTTCTACGTCGACCAGGTGGGATTCGTCGCCGACCACGACGTCCCCGTCGACGACACCCTGCGGTTCGTCCAGCTGACTCCCGCGGGCTCGGCGTGCTCGATCGTGCTCGACGTGAACATGACGTCGATGGCGCCCGGCGCGCAGCAGGGGCTGCAGGTCGTGGTCGACGACGCCGACGCGACCTACGAGTACCTGGTCGGTCGCGGAGTCGCCGCCGAGCCCGTCGTCGAGTTCCCGTGGGGGCGGTTCACGTTCTTCACGGACCCCGACGGCAACCGCTGGGCGGTGCAGCAGATCGTGCGCCCCTGAGGCACTGCGGCGGTCCTTTGGCATAGTGGGTGTACCGGCGCGCACCACCACGCCAGTCGCCGCGACACCGAGGACTCCGATGCCGCTGACCCTGCTGGGCGCCCTCCTGCTCGTCGTCGGCTTCGCCGCCGCGATGCTCCTCGAGCGCCGACGACCCGACTCCCCCGCCGCCGACTGGTACCCGGACCCCGTCTCGCCCGAACCTCGACGACGCCTGTGGGACGGCCAGGCGTGGCACCCGACCGTCGCCGACGGCGCCGTGACCGCCGCGCGCGGGCGCCGGTTCCGCGGCCGGTTCTGGGGCGCCTGGGTGTGGTTCTTCGTCGCGGCGGTCGTGGTGCTCGGTATCGGCTCCGCGGTGTACACGTCGTCCGAGAACGTCACCGTGATGGGGTGGACTAGCTTCCTCGCGATGTCGCTGGTGTGCGCGGGGTTCTACCGGTTCCTCGCCCGGCAGGTCGCGCTCGACGAGGTCGTCGGACCCCTGTCCGTCCTGGCGGGAGCGGTCGCCGGCGCAGGCGCGACCCTGCTGATCGCGCTCAACCTCAACGACCTCGTCATCGAGAATCTCGGGGGCGTGCAGACGGCGACGAGGACGGTGGGCTTCACCGAGGAGCTCTCCAAGCTCGTCGTCCCGCTCGCGCTCTTCCTCGTGGGCCGCTACCGCAACCCGCGAGCCGGCATCGCCATGGGCATCGCCGCGGGCTTCGGGTTCGCGATCGCGGAGACGACGATCTACGCCTACGAGACCGCCGCGGCCAGTGGCCCGAACTTCTGCGGCGCCGACACCCCGGCTGCGACGCCCATGCTCGTGATCCAGGCGCAGGTCGCGCGCATCTGGACCGTCTCGCCGCTGCACTGGCTGTGGACCGGCATCGCGGTCGCGGTGGCGTGGCGGCTGTGGCGCGTCTACGGCGGGCGCGGAACGCCGGCCGCCGTCGGCGTGATCCTCGCCGTGATGGTCGTGCACTCCGCGAACGACACCTCGTCCACCCTCGGCTGCGACAGCCCCGGGGTCTCGTTCCTCCTGCAGGTGTTCCGCTGGGGGCTGTTCGTCGCGACCTACCTGGTCTTCAAGGCGATGGTGCGCAAGTCGACCCCGCCCGAGCTCATCGGAGTCGTGAGCAAGGGCTGGACGCCGAAGCACCTCGGCGCGGTCCCGGTCACCGCCGACGCCGCACCCGCGACGATCACGCAGGAGTCAGAGCCTCCTGCGCCGGACGCCGTCGGTCGGTGAGGAACAGCACGATCATCCCGACGAACGCCAGCGGGTAGATGACCGCGGTCAGGAAGCGCGTCGCACCGCTGACGACACCGTCGGTCGCGTGCACGCCGGCGGAACGTCGACAGGTCCCAGACGCCGTGCAGCGCCATGGCGACTTATGCGGGCACCGGGCTCAGCGCGCGTCGTCCGCCGCGGCGATGAGCAGCTCCGCCGCGCTGCGGATCTGCTCGATCTGCTCGACGGTCAGGCCCAGCCCGTCGACCATCGCGGCCGGGATCCCGACGGCCGACGCCCGCATCGCCCGGCCGGCGTCGGTCACGACGATGTCGAGCGCGCGCTCGTCGTCGGCGGACCGCTCACGGCGGACCAGGCCCATGGCCTCGAGCCGCTTGACCAGTGGTGACGCCGTCGCCGGCTCGAGGTGCAGCAGCGCGGCGAGCTCCTTGAGCGACAGCCGCCCGTACTGCCAGAGCGCCAGCATCGCGAGGTACTGCGGGTGCGTCAGCCCGAGCGGCTCGAGCAGCGGGCGGTAGAACGCGACCAGGCTGCGCGCCGCGGCGGACACGGTGAGGCAGACCTGGGCCTCGACGGCGAGCGGATCATCCATGCGGCCACAGTAGATCGTGTGCTTATAGTTAGTGCACGAACTACTGAGGAGTGCCCGTGCCCAAGAAGCAGCGCCGCGACATGACCGAGTGGTGGCTCACGTACCTGGGACCCGCGCAGGTGGGGAACATCCGGGGACCGCGCAGGGGCCTGACCGACGACGAGCGCGCCCGCGACACCGAGCTGCAGCAGCACTTCGACCGCGTGGTCGACGCCAGCGGCCGGTCGTTCCTGGTCGAGCGACCGACGACAAAATCGGGCTGAACCGCTAATTTCACCCCATACCGCACTGTCGCTCCACGCCGACGGCACGCCAGTGTGGGGTCGGGTGTCCGACTCTGTCGGCCCGCCCTCGACGATCCCACTCCGGCGTGGGGCATCACCCCTCGCGCGGCACGTACGCGTGGATCGGCGCGAGCCCGGCCGCGGGAGCTCTGCTCACCCGCGGCGAGCGGCCAGGGGGTGAGCTCCGTGAGCACGGTGATGGTCGTCGACGACGAAGAGCGGATCCGGTCGCTGATCAGCCGGTCGCTTTCGTCAGCCGGGCACAACGTCGTGTCCGCGGCCGACGGGTTCCGCGCGCTCGACTGGCTGGCCTCCGAGGACGTCGACCTGGTGCTGCTCGACCTCGTCATGCCGCGCTGCGACGGGCTCACGGTGCTGTCGTCGATGCGCCAGCGCGAGGACCCGACCCCGGTGATCGTCCTGACCGGCGTCACGGACGTCGCCACGCGCGTCCAGGCGCTCGATCGCGGAGCCGTCGACGTCGTCGCCAAGCCCTTCTCGCTCGTCGAGCTGCTCGCCCGGACCCGGCGGCACCTCGGGGTAGCGACCGTCACGCGCGCGGAGCCCCGGTACGTCAGCGCGGGTGGCATCCGGCTCGACACGGAGCGTCGCTGCGCGACGATCGCCGACCGCGAGGTCTCGCTCACCGAGCGGGAGTTCGCCCTCCTGGCCCACCTCATGAGACGGCGGGGCGAGGTGTGCCGGCGCGAGGAGCTCGTGCACGACGTCTGGGGCCTCGACTTCGACCCCGGCAGCAACGTGGTCGAGGTCTGCGTCCGACGGCTGCGCAACAAGCTGCAGCCCGATCCTCCGATCGAGACGATCCGCCGTGTCGGTTACTGCTTCTCCGCCGAGTGACCGCCGGTCAGGCGGCGACTTCTACTACCCGTGGCTCGCGCTCGCGGGGGTCTGCACCTGGCTGATGTGGGCGTCGCCGGGCAACGAGACGATCCCGTACCACGTCGCGTGGGCCGCGTTCGCGCTCCTCTACGGGATCGGGAACTGGCGGCTCTCGCGCGCCGTCACCGGGCTGGTGCTCTACACCGCGGCGACCGGGGTCGTCCTCGTCGTCCGGGCGGCGACCGGGGTGCTGAACTGGCAGGAGACGGCCGAGATCCCGCTCATGGCCGTGCTGATGGTCCTGCTCGTCTGGCACGTGCGCCGACGGCAGGTGGCGCTCGCCGAGCTCACGGTGATGGCCGCGCGCGAGCGCAGGCGCGCCGCGGACACGCAACGGCTGACCCGCCTGACGTCGCACGAGATGCGGACGCCGCTGACGATCGCGCGGGGCTACGTCGAGCTCCTGCAGAACCAGGAGGTCGATCCGGAGAAGGCGCACGACCTCGCCGTGGTGCAGGACGAGCTGGAGCGGCTCACGCGTGTGACGGAGCGGCTGGTCCGCGTCATCCGGCTCCAGGGCGGCGGCGAGGTCGAGCGCGTGGACCTCGACGAGATCCTGCACCAGACGGCGGAGCGCTGGACCCAGGTGGCGGACCGGCGCTGGGTGGTCGAGGCGGCCGCCGGTGAGTACGACGGGTCGGCCGAGCGGATCCGCGCCTGCCTGGACACCCTCATCGAGAACGCCGTGCGCTACACGACGGCCGGTGACGTCGTCCGCCTCATCGGCACCCGGGACGCGGAGGAGGTCGCCGTGGGCGTCGCCGACTCCGGCTCGGGCCTGAGCGACGAGCTGGTCGCCCTCATCAACGGCTGTCCGGACGACGACCTCCAGACACCGCGCGACGAGCTCTCGCAGACGGGTCTGGGCCTGAGCCTGGTGCGCGGCCTGGTGACCGCCCGGGGCGGCCGCCTKGTCGCCGGCCGATCGCCCGAGGGCGGCGCCCTCCTGCTCATGACGGTCCGGGTGGGCACCCGGACCGTTGCGCCGACGGCCCCGTCGACCGACCAGGACAGCACGCCGGACGTCGGGCGCACGACCGAGCTGCTCGCAGCCGACACCGCCCCTTGAGCGCCGCGGGCACAGGCCACACCTGTGCGTCGCACATGACCGACCTGTGACTGGCCGATGACACTTCGGTCAGGATCTGCTCGGCGTCCCGCCAGACCGCTTCCATGGAGCCGCTGACGCATCCCTCGGGCATGGCCGCCTGGGCGGAGCGGCGCCGCTTGGAAGGTGTGGCCATGCGCGGACACTCGTCGGGCACTGGTTCGGTCGGCCCTCGCCTGGGAGCGACGAGTCGTCGCCGCTCGTCGGACGGCCGCAGCACGGTCCGGGTCGTCCGGGCGGCACTCGTCGCCCTCACCACGGCCCTGGTCACCTGCGTGGCCGCGATGACGCCGTCGATCGCTCCCCCGGCCCAGGCCGCGACCACGTGCCCTGCGGCCGGCTGCGCGCTCACCGTGGACGCCCGCGACCTGCCCACCGGGTCGCCTCTGACGGACTTCACGTACATCGTGAACGAGGACAACTCGAAGCTCCCGACCGACCCGCTGGCGGTCAGCACGGAGAGCAACAGCAAGATCGTCGCCGAGGGGAACCAGGGCCGCACCACCGTGAACCTGCCGGCCGGGCGGTACCTGATCTCGGTGCGCTCGCTCGACCACAAGATGTGGGGCAAGCACATCACCCTCCCGGAGCCGTCGACCGCGGACGGCTCGCTGACCGCACGGATCGACCTGACGGTGCAGAGCGACGACCACCCGCTGCCGCTGGGGAAGATCCGCGCCTTCGTCTTCGAGGACAACGCGTGGGCGAACGGCGCTCCCGACACCGAGGAGGGCGGGCTCCAGGGCTTCCAGGTCGGGCTCGAGGAGCAGACGCACAACGCCGTCACCGTCGACTACAACAACGACCCGCTCTGCGGCGGTACCTGCCTGACGGCCGCGGACGGCTTCGTGCAGCTCGACAACCTCGGTCCGGCCACGTACTTCATCGACGTGCACCCGCCCGAGGGCCCGTGCAACGCCGACCCGACCAGCCAGTGGTACCAGACCACGACGATCGACGGCGGCCTGCAGCTGCTCGCGTCGGTCGAGGAAGGCAGCGACGGGACGGGCGCCCCCGGCGAGCAGCTGTGGGAGGCGCCGAACAACCGCACCGCGTACTGGTTCGGGTTCGTCTGCTCGCCCCAGCCCTTCGCGACTCCCGGCACCGGTGAGATCACCGGGACCGCGCGCAACTGGGTGGAGTGGGCGCCGTACACGACCGGCACCTTCAACGACCCGGTCGAGGAGCCGTTCGTCGCGCTCTCCGACAGCACGACCGACCGGACCGTCTACGTCGGTCGCGGCGACGCGAGCGGCAACTTCGACATCCAGGGCGTGCCGGCCGGCAGCTACAACCTCGCCATCTGGGACGAGCAGCTGAGCTACATCATGCGGTTCAAGCCGCTCACGGTCGGGGCCGGCGAGACGGTCGACGCGAACGAGGTCGGCGACGACGGAAGCGTCGGCGTCGGAGTCTCGCGCTGGTTCGGCTGGCTCGACGGTCACGTCTACAAGGACCAGAACGGGAACGGGCGGATGGATCCCGGCGAGCCGACCATCGCGAACACCGACGTCGACCAGCGCTGGCGCGACGGCTCGATCAAGGAAGGGACGTTCACCAACCCCCAGGGCTACTACGAGTACCCGACCGCCGAGGGCGGCGCCCTGGGCCGCTGGATCGTGGGCGAGCAGGGCTTCGCACGCTTCTCCGCCTACCCGGGCCCGTCGCTGCACGACGAGATCACGGGCGACGTCACGCCGTCATGCGCCGTGGTCCCGCCCGCCGTGCCCGCGAGCCCGTGCATCCCGACCGACCAGGGCGGCGGCCTGCTCACCAACCAGCTGCTGCTCGAGGGTCACCGCTCGACCGTCGACTGGGGCAAGCGCGACTACCCCGCCGGCACGCCGGGCCAGATCGTCGGCATCACCTACTTCTCGACCACCCGCAACGAGTTCGACGCGCGCTTCCAGGCGCACGAGGACTACGAGCCGGCCGTGCCCGACGTCACCGTCCTGCTCGAGGGCCTGGGGACCGACGGCCAGCCGAACACCGCCGACGACGTGGTGCTGAACAAGTACGTGACCGACCACTGGCAGCAGCCGAACGCCGACCAGGACCCGCAGGAGCCCGCAGGCAACACGTTCACCCAGGACTGCACCCCGATCCGGGACTTCACCGGTGCCGACATCACCAGCCAGTTCGCCGACAAGATCAGCCCGAACTGCCTCGAGGTGCCGCTCACCGGCGCCCACACCAAGGACGGTGCCTTCGACGGCGGCTACGCGTTCGCGGACTACTGCCCGGGCGGCTACGACCTCGCTGCCGACGGCTGCGTCGGCGGGTCGGACCCGGTCCCGCTCGTCGCCGGCACGTACCTCACGCACGTCGTCATGCCGAAGGACGAGTCGGACACCCGGCCGTGCAACCCGTCGAACACGAGCGGGTTCAAGAACGTGAGCAGCCCGAAGGGTGCCGTGCCGGGCGACGGCGACGGCTGCCTGTACCGGCCCGTCCGGGAAGAGGACGTCAACGTCGACCTCGGCAACAAGTTCACGCCGGCGATCCCGCCGCCCCCGTGCACGGGCGACGACCACGTCATCGACCAGACCTCGCTCGTGACGCGCAGCACGTACTACGGCGTCGCCGGTGCCCACGCGCCCCTGTGCGACAAGCGGCTCATCGTCCTGACCAACGGGCAGAACGCGAACGCCGACTTCAACCTCATGACCAACTTCCGCACCGACCCCAACGGGAGCGACGCCGGCGACACCCGCACCGGTGACGTGCAGGAGCCGGGCCGGCTGGTCGGGCAGGTGTTCAACGACATCTACTTCGAGCGCGACCTGCAGTCCCCCTGGTACGGCGAGCCCCGGCCGATCGCCGGCATCCCCGTCGGCATCTACGCGCGGGTGGACACCGTCTGCCCGTCGGACGACCCCGGCTGCGCCACACCCAACGTGAACCTCCCCTACGACGCCAACAACTGGCGCCTGCTCACCACGGTGACCACGAGTCCCGACGGATCGTTCGAGGCACTCGTCCCGTCGACCGAGACGTTCAACTGCCCGATCCCCCAGGGACCGTGCCCCGGCATGTACCTGGTCACCGTCGACGACCCGGGCTCGAAGGCGCACCCGAACGCCAACTTCAACCCGAACCTCCTCGTTGCGACGACCCCGGCCGAGGCCTGGCCGGGCCTGACCACCCAGCTCGACCTTCCGCTCGACCCGATCTCCGGCACGGGCTGCGAGGACCCGGCCGTGCCGGCCCGCCCCGAGCTGCTCCAGGTGTCGACGCCATACGTGCCGAACCCCGTCGCCGCCAACGGCGGCAACGCCGCGAACCCGCGGCGCATCACGATCCAGGCCGACTTCATCGGGACCGCGGGACCAACCGGACCGCTCGGCGGTGTCGTGACGCTCACGGACGACCGGACCGGCGCGGTCACCACCCTGACGCGCGCCAACGGCGGGGTCGTCAGCTGGACGCCCGGCTCGGGCGCGACGCCGGACACGATCGTCATCCAGGTCCCGGCGCTCAGCCTCACGTTCCCGGCCGGGCAGAAGCAGCTGACGATCACCACCTCGAACGCGAACGGCAACGTCTCCAGCGTCAACGGGATCACCGTGCACGCCCTCGGGACCGGCGGCGGGATCACGTACAACCCGCCCGTCGTGAACGTCGCGGCGCCCCCGCCGGGTGCGGGCACGAACCCGCACGCGATCCAGGACGCCATCGACAACGCGGCCGCCGGCAGCCTGCTGGTCCTGCGCCCCGGCGTCTACAACGAGAACGTCGTGCAGTGGAAGCCGCTCAAGATCCAAGGGCTCGGTGCCGGTGGCATCATCGGCGCGCACGAGCTGCAGGCGCGTGATCCCGAGGACCCGCGGTTCCACGTCACCGGTTCCGTCATCGACGGTCGCTACTTCCAGCAGAACGCGACGACCTATGACGGTGTGATCGCTGCCCACGCCCCGTACGCGGTGGACGCGACCATGCCGAACGTCCTGCGCGGCGCGGACCTCACCCTGGTGGCGCAGAGCCCGACCGCGTACAACGTCCCCTCCGGCGCGGTCGGCGTCTTCAGCGCCGCGCGGGCGGACGGCGTCGGGCTCATGACCGGGCAGGGCGAGGGTGCCGGCGGCATCCAGGTCCAGGCCAACATCAACAACCTGCAGATCACCAACACCGTGCTCGAGAACAACGGTGGCGTTGTCGCCGGGGGCATGGCCATCGGGCAGCCGTACGCCCCCACCAGCCACAACTACAACGTGCGCGTCTCGAACGACCGGTTCCTCGGCAACGGCGGGCTGACGCAGGCCGGCGGCCTCGGGATCTTCGACGACTCGAACGGCTACGAGCTCGCCAACAGCATCGTGTGCTCCAACTTCAGCGTGAACTACGGCGCCGGCGTCTCGCACATCGGGCTCAGCCCCAACGGCCGCATCCACGACAACCAGATCTACTACAACGACGCCGTCGACTCGGGCGGCGGACTCGCCATCGAGTCCGAGCTGCCCGTGGGCGGGGGCCTCGGGGCCGGCACCGGTCCTGTCGACGTCGACCGCAACCTCATCACGGCCAACTTCAGCGGCGACGACGGCGGCGGCGTGTTCGTCCTCGACGCGCTGACCGCGGTGGTCAACTTCCGCGACGACCTGGTGGTCGACAACGGCGCCGCGGACATCGCCGGCGGGATCATGCTCGACGACGCCTCGAACGTGCGGATCATCAACACCACGGTGGCCGGCAACGTCTCGACCGCCTCGTCGGAGAACTCCGACGGCACCGCGCACTCGGCCGGCCTGGCGTCGGAGGGCAACGACCCGCTCTTCCAGGCGATGCTGCCCGCCGACTCCCCGGACTTCTCCCGCCCGGTCGCGCTCTTCAACGACATCTTCTGGAACAACACGGCGTACACGCTCGACCAGCCCGGACCCGGCGCGACGCTCGTCAACCAGGGGGTCATCGACCTCGAGATCCACGGGACGACGAACAACGCCGACACGTTCACGCCTCGCTACTCCGACCTGACCAACGGCCAGCTCCTCGGCCCGGACGGCGTCCTGCGGGCGGTGCCGGCCGGCCAGGGCAACATGAGCGCAGACCCGGCCTTCGTGAACCCGATCGGGATCACCTCCGAGCTTGCCGTCACCGGCTCCCGGCTCGACCCGCAGACCGCCGCGGTGACCCTCACGGCCGGCGACCCGCCCGTCGGGCTGACCAGCAACTTCCACCTCACGGCGGCCTCCCCCGTCGTCGACCGGGGCGTGCGCTGCTCCAACACCGCGTTCCCCGCACCGGCCGGCGCGCTGAACGCCTGCGCCGGCGGCGGCATCCAGGCGCCGGTCCTGACGCCCGCACTCGGTGGCCTCGGCGACTACGACGGCCAGTACCGCCCCATGCTCCGGTCGCTCCGCGTCAGGACGCCCTGGGACCTCGGGGCCGACGAGCTCATCGGCGTCCCCGTCGTCCTGCCCTGATCTGCTCGGCCGACCGTCATCGCCTCCAAGGAGAGTGGGATGGAACATCGCCAGAACCGCCTCGACCGGAGGGCGTTCCTCCAGCTCGTCGGCGTCGGCGCCCTCGGGACGGTCGTCGCCGGGGACGTGATCGGGCAGGGGCTGCTCGTCCCCGCCTCGGCCGCCACGACCACGCTGTCGCTGGTCGCGACGGACGGTTACATCTCCGTCCCGGGACGCGAGGGCAACCCGCTCTACATCTTCGGGTTCGTGCCGGTCGACCCCAACCTGTCGGTCTCGCAGCTGATCTCGACGTACAAGGGCCACGCCAAGCACACCGCCCCGACGCTCGACTTCAAGCAGAACGACGACGTCAAGATCACGCTGACGAACCTCGGMCTGGTGCAACGCCCCGACCTGACGGACTCGCACACCATCCACTGGCACGGGTTCGACGTGCCGTCGCCGCTCAACGACGGCGTGCCCGAGGTCTCCGTGGCGGTCCCGATCGCCAAGCAGTTCACCTACTTCTACCGCCCCCACCGCGAGGGCACGTACATGTACCACTGCCACTTCGAGGACGTCGAGCACGTGCAGATGGGCATGACCGGGATCGTCTTC
This sequence comes from Cellulomonas sp. P5_E12, assembly GCF_054049315.1. Lineage (NCBI taxonomy): Bacteria > Bacillati > Actinomycetota > Actinomycetes > Micrococcales > Cellulomonadaceae > Cellulomonas > Cellulomonas sp. P5_E12. The sequence continues at coordinate 18,274 of NZ_JBFUMP010000028.1, forward strand.
GTGCGCCCGCTGCAGGACGGCACGCCTGTGGGCGGGTTCACGAAGTTCGCGTACAACGACGGCGACGGGTCGACCGGATACGACCGGCACTTCGCCATCCTGCTCAACGAGCTCTGGCGCAACTTCCACGACGGCGACCGGGACATCCAGGAGTCGATCGCCACCGACTACGACCCGCAGTGGTTCACGCTCAACGGCCGCGTCTACCCGCAGACGGTGCTCCCGAACGACGCGGAGACCCTGCCGGCCACGTCCCGGATCGCCACCCCGAACCCGAACTACGACGACGCGCTCGACTACAGCCAGCCCAACTCCGCGCTGGTCCAGGTGAACCCGGGCGACCGCGTCCTCTTGCGGATGGCGAACCTGGGCTACCAGCAGCACGCGATGCAGCTCCCCGGCATCCCGATGCACGTCGTCGGGCAGGACGCCTCGCTGCTGCGCAACGGCGGCGTCGGCGGGCAGGACACGTCCTTCTGGACCAGCACGCTGTACATCGGGCCCGGCGAGGCCCGCGACGTGCTGTTCGACGCACCCGCCTTCGACGCTGCCCGGCCGTCCGGCTCGGACTCGCGCGGCAGCTACAACACCTACTGGTTCAAGAACCGGGACTGGCGCCGGCTCACCAACTTCGGAGCGCCCCCCGGGCCCGGCGGAATGATGACCGAGGTCCGCGTCTACCAGGCCCCGCTCCCCGCCCAGACCGTCGTGAGCCAGACCTATGTCTGAGCGAGCGGCCGCCCCGCGACGCGGAAAGAGGACCACGATGACGCCACGAGCCCGGCACGTCGCCGCCGTCGCCGCGCTGGCGGCCGCGCTGGCGACGCTCACACCGACGTCAGCCGTCGCGCTGCCGCCCGGTGCGCCCGCGACCGGCATGGTCTGCACCCCCGGGACCGTCGTCGGCAGCACGCACACGTTCAACCTGGTGGCGAAGCCGGGCTACATCGACACGCCGGACGGCAACAGCATCTTCATGTGGAGCTACGCCAACGCCGACGCCCCCGACAACGGTCAGTTCCAGAGCCCGGGCCCCRTGCTCTGCGCGACCCAGGGCGAGACCGTCGTCGTCAACCTGACCAACACCCTGCCCGAGGGCTCGGGCATCGTGTTTCCCGGCCAGGATGCCGCCGTCACCGCCACGGGCGGCTCGCCCGGGCTGCTGACCACGGAGGCGGCGCCCGGGTCCGGGACCGTCAGCTACAGCTTCCTCGCGGGGAGCCCGGGCACGTACCTGTACGAGAGCGGCTCCGACATCGCCAAGCAGGTCGAGATGGGCCTGTACGGCGCGCTGATCGTGCGCCCGACCCTGGGCGCGGGGTACGCCTACACCGCGGCGACGCAGTTCGACGCTGGTCGCGAGTACCTGCTCCTGCTCAGCGAGCTGGACCCGGACCTGCACCATGCCGTAGAGGTGGGCGGCGGCTACGACCTGAACGCGCAGCGGGACCGCTACTTCTCGATCAACGGCCGGGAGTTCCCCGACACCGTCCAGAACAACGGAACCGGCCAGCTGCCGAACCAGCCCTACGGGGCCCTCGTCCGGATCCAGCCCAACACGGCCACGAGCACCCTGCCCGCCCTCGTCCGCATGATCAACGTGGGCCTGCTCAACCACCCGTTCCACCCGCACGGCAACCACACCACGCAGATCGCCCAGGACGGCCGGCTGGTCGCCACGACCGAGCACTTCGGCGAGACGATCGGTGCCGGTCAGACCGAGGACTTCCTCCTGCGCTGGGACGACACCGACAGCTGGAGCCCGACCTCCAACCCGTTCCCGGTGACTCCTCCGAACTACCGCAACGTGTTCTTCAAGGACGGCAACACGTACTACAGCGGCAGCCCCTACCTCGGCTACAAGGGGACCCTGCCCACCGGGACCGTCTCGCAGAACATCTGCGGCGAGTGGTACTTCCCCTGGCACAGCCACGCCTTGAACGAGTTCACGAACTTCGACCAGGGCTTCGGCGGCATGGGCACGCTGCTGCGGGTGGACCCCGTGGGCGGCTGCACCGCGTACCCGACGGCGACCAGCATCGTCGCGGGCACGCTCAAGAGCGGCGCGGTCTCGGCGCTCGGGGTCGACGACAACACCTACTACCAGGTGAACCCGAAGACCACCACGCGCCCGACGGCGACCACTGCCGGCGCGACCAGCATCACCGTCGCCTCGGCGGCCGGCTTCCCGACCTCCGGCACGTACGACGTGCGGATCGACAACGAGGTCCTCGCGGTCACCGGCGGGCAGGGCACGACGACCTGGACGGTGTCCCGCGGTCAGCTCGGCACGGCTCCTGCCGCGCACGCGAGTGGCGCGACGATCACCGCACTGTCGAACGACTGGTACGCCGGTTTCTCCGCCGTGCCCGCCGGCGCCCAGAACCTCAAGGTGACCTACAAGGGCGTGAACTGCGCGACCACGACCCTGGGGACGTGCACGGCACTGACGACGAACCTCCCGCAGCAGACCGTGAAGATCTGCAACTGGACCGTGGGCGGCGCGGCGGGCTGCGCGACGCCGACGTCGGCCGGGTGGGTCACCCTGCCCGCTCCGCCGGCACAGCCCCAGCCCGTCGGATCGACCGCCGTCACGTCGACGTGGTCCCTCCCGAACCCCGCGTCCGCCTACGTCGGCACCGGGGCGAACGCCGGCCAGATCCGGGTGCTGGTCCACTCCCAGCGCTTCACCCCGCCCGCACCGGCCGCCTTCTCGACCTGGGGGAACCTCCTCGCGGTCGTCTACGACGCGCCATGACCAGACCAGAGCAGACCCGGAGGTTGGCGATGCCTGCACGCACCCGCACGAGGATCACGGCTCTCGTCGTGCTCGTCCTGGCCTGGGCGGGGCTCACGCTGGTGGGCCCGAGCGCGTCGGCGGCCTCGGTCGCGCTCAACCTGTGCGCCACGGCGGGGACCACCACGGTGCCCGGCGAGCTCGCGCCGGTCCCGATCTGGGGCTTCGGCGTGCCGCTGATCCCCGGCGACTGCGCGACCGCGACGCCGTCCCTGCCCGGCCCGACCCTGTCGGTGTCCGAGGGCGACACCGTGACGATCGCGGTCACCAACGCCCTGCCCGCCGGGACGACGGATGTGCCGCACGCGCTGCGGTTCGAGGTCCCCGGGATCACGTTCGCCGCCGGCCCGACGGATGCCGCGGTGGGCACGACCGTGACCCGGACCTTCACGGCAGGTGCTCCCGGGACCTACCTCTACCAGAGCGGCGGGGACGCCGGCCGGCAGGAGGCCATGGGGCTCTACGGCGCCCTCGTCGTGCGCCCGCCGACGCCGAACCAGGCGTACGACACCGCGTCGACCGCCTATGACGTCGAGGCCGTGCTCGTGCTCAGCGCGGTGGACCCGGCGTTCAACGCGGCACCCGACACGTTCGACCTGCACGCCTACAACGCCACGTCGTGGCTGATCGGCGGCAAGCCCTACCCGCAGACCGCGCCGATCGTCGCCGCGACAGGGCAGCGGGTGCTGCTGCGCTACCTGAACGCCGGCTTCGACAACAGCTCGATGCTGCTGGTGGGCATGCACCAGCGGGTCGTCGCACGGGACGCCCGTCTGCTCACCAACCCCGTCGACGCCGCCGCGCAGACCATCGCGGCCGGTTCCACCGAGGACGCGATCGTGACCGTGCCTGCGGGTGCGCCGCCCAGCACGCACGGCTTCCCGCTCTACAACCGGCAGCTGCACGTGACCAACGGCCCGCAGACCGGGACGAGCCCGAGCCCCGCCACCGGCGGCGGCGCGCTGACGTTCATCCACCCGTGAGCGGGGACCGCCCGTGACCAGCCAGGCCACCGTCGGGCCGACCGAGACGCCGACCCCGCCCCGCCCCCCGCACGGGTGGGGGTTCCGGCTGCTCGGACTGCTCACCGGCGCCGTGCTGGCCGCCGGGGTCGCGGCGGCGGGGATCGGGCTGTCGCACGGGTTCGCCGCGCGCTCGGCCGCCCTGGACGACGAGGCGGCGCCGGTGTCATGGGGACGGCCCGGCGTCACCGCCGACGAGCTCGTCCAGCGCAGCGGAGTGCAGATCACGGGAGTCACCGTCACCGGTGCGGGAGGCCTGGTGGACCTGCGGTACCAGGTGGTCGACCCCGACACCGCCAATGCCGTGCACGACCCCCAGAACCCTCCCGCCGTCGTCGACGAGGAGTCCGGCCTCGTGGTGCACGACCTGTTCATGGACCACTCGCACAGCGGTGCGTACACGGCCGGCGAGACCTACTACCTCATGTTCGTGAACCCCAACAACTGGATCCACCAGGGCAGCGTCGTGTCTGTGCTGCTCGGGGACGCGCAGGTCGAGCATGTGGTCGTCGAGTAGGCACGGCGTCGCGCGCCGGCTGGTCTCCGTCGTGGCGGCGGTCCTCGGCCTGTCGATGGTCGTCGGCGGGGCTGCGGGTGCCACGGCTGCGGGACGACCCCCCGTGCCGTCCGGGTCGATCGACCCGGTGCTCGAGGAACAGCTGGCGACGGCACCGCCCGCACAGCTCCTCGACGTCGCCGTGGTCCTGAGCTCGAGCGCCGACCTGCGGGCCGTCCGCAACCTGAAGCGGCAGGCGCGGCTCGCCGCGGTCGAGCGGACGCTGCGGGCGCACGCCGACCAGACGCAGAGGGGTGTCCGGACGCTGCTCGCGCAACGGCAGGCGCAGCACGTCGCCTCGGACATCGTGCCGTTCTGGGTGACCAACGAGATCGACCTGCGGGCCACACCCGCGCTCATCCGCGAGCTCGCCGCGCGGCCGGACGTCGCCCGGGTCAAGTCGACCATCGTGCTGCACGCGGCAACCGTCGCGACCGTTGCCGGGGCGGTCGCCGCGGCGACCGAGCCCAACATCGAGCGCGTCGGCGCTCCTGCGATGTGGGCGCAGGGGTTCCGCGGCCAAGGGATCGTCGTTGCCGGCATGGACACGGGCGTCGACGTCTCCCAGCCGGAGCTGGCGAGCACCTGGCGCGGCGGCTCGAACAGCTGGTTCGACCCGAACGGCCAGCACCCGACTGTGCCGACCGACGTCAACGGCCACGGGACCGCGACGATGGGGGTCATCGTCGGCGGCGCCGCGGGCGGCAGCTCGATCGGGGTGGCGCCCGCGGCGACCTGGATCGCCGTGAAGATCTTCGACGACCGCGGCGCGGCCACGTCGACGAACATCCACCGCGGGTTCCAGTGGCTGTTGGACCCCGACGGGAACCCGGCGACCGCCGACGCCCCGAACGTGGTCAACGACTCCTGGACGATGTCCGTCGCCGGCTGCTCGCTGGAGTTCCAGGCGGACCTGCGCAGCCTGCGGGCCGCGGGCATCCTCCCCGTCTTCGCGGCCGGCAACGAAGGCCCGACGGCGGGGACCATCCGCAGCCCCGCCAACAACCCCGAGGCCTTCGCGGTGGGCGGCACCGACAACGCCGACGGCCTCTACGCGTACTCCAGCCGCGGACCCGCGAGCTGCGCGGGTGCGGCCGCCCCGAAGCTCGCCGCGCCGGCGGTGGGCATCCGGACCACCGACCTGTACGGCCTCTACCTCACCGCCGAGGGGACGTCGCTGGCGGCGCCGCACGTCGCCGGCGCGCTCGCGCTGCTGCTCACGGCCTTCCCCGACCTGACCGCCGACCGTCAGGAGATCGCGCTGGAGACCGGTGCGGCCGACCTCGGGCGGCTCGGGCTTGACGACGACACCGGCTACGGGCGCCTCGACATCGCGGCCGCGTACCGGTGGCTCGCCACGACTCCTGACTTCACGGTCGCCGCGTCCCCGACGTCCGTGACGGTGTCCCCGGGGTCGTCGGCCGACGTCAGCGTGTCGGTCGGCGCTCTGCAGGGCTTCGCGGGCGACGTCGATCTCTCCCTCGCGGGTCTCGCCCCGGCGCAGGGCAGCGGCACCTTCTCGCCCGCCCGCGTCACCGGCGGGTCGGGGACCGCCACGCTCACCGTCTCAACCGACCCGACCCTCGCGCCCGGCACGTACCCGCTGACGATCACCGGGACGAGCGGCGCGGTCGCGCACGCGGTGCCGCTCACGCTCGTCGTCGCCGCCCCGCCGGCCTTCACGCTCGCCGCGTCACCCGCGTCGGTCACTGTGGCGGCGGGTGGCTCGGCCACGGTCGCCGTCGCCGTCGCGCCTGTGAGCGGGTTCTCGGGCGACGTCACGCTCGCGCTGTCGGGGCTCGCGGCACCGCAGGCGTGGAGCTTCTCCCCCGCCGTCGTGGCGGGCGCGTCCGGGAGCTCCACGCTCACCGTGACGACCACTCCGAGCCTCGCGCCGGGCTCCTACCCGCTGACGATCACGGGGACGAGCGGTTCGACGGTCCGCAGCACCAGCACCACGCTCGTCGTCGCTCCGGCGCCGGGCTTCACAGTCGGCGCGTCGCCGGCGGCGCGCACCGTGAACGCGGGTAGCGGTGCGACCTTCACCGTTGCCGTCGGCGCGCTGAACGGCTTCACCGGTTCCGTCGCGCTCGCCCTGACGGGGCTGCCCGCGACGGTCGGCGGGGCCGCGTTCTCGCCGCAGGTCGTCGCCGGGGCGGGCAGCTCCGTCCTGACGGTCACCACGCCCCCGACCGCGCCGGTCGGGACCTACCCGCTCACCGTCACGGGGACGAGCGGCGCCGTCGTGCACTCCGCCGCGATCACGCTGGTCGTCACCGCCCGCGACTTCGCGCTCTCGGCCGCACCGACGTCGGTCACCGTGACGCGCGGCCAGACCGCGACCTCCGTCGTCTCGGTCGCCCCGACCGGGGGCTTCACCGGCGGCGTCACGCTCTCGGCAGCCGGGCTGCCGTCCTCGTCGACCGCCACGTTCACGGTCAACCCCGTGGCGGCCAACGGGACGTCGACGGTCCGGGTCCGGACGACGTCCGCGACGCCACGCGGCACCTACACCGTGCGCGTCACCGGGAAGAACGGGTCGCTGGTGCACCAGGTCACCGTGACGCTGGTGGTCCGGTAGCCGCCTACCGCGAGGTCGGCACCGGGACCGGTTCGGCCTCGACGACGCGACCCGCGACCGAGCGTCGGTGGACGGCCGCGGCCACCACGGCGCCGAGGACCAGCAGCAGCGCGAGCCCGTCGGTGTACGGGGCGAGCGGCCGCGCGACGGTGGTGTCGGCGGGCTGGACGGCAGCGTCGACCCGCCAGGACAGAGGGACCGAGAGGCTCGCCCCGCCGCGGTCCACCACGGCGTCGACCCTGACCACGCCCGCCGAACGGACCTGCGACGTGCCGAAGTACCGGTTCTCGCCGACCTCCTGCAGCTCCACGACCGAGGTCGCCCCGCCGCTCGTGAGCGTGAGTCGGACGCCGTCCACGGGGGCCGGCGCCGGTCGCCGCGTGCTCGCGACCGTCACGGCGAACCCGTTGAGGCCGGGCCGGCTCGGCGTCGCGGCGACCGTCACGACGACGTCCGCGGCCGAGCCGCTGACCACCTCGGCCGAGGCCGCGGGAGTCGCGCCCTCGTCGGCCCTCGGCGACGTCTCGACGAGCACGCCCACCGCGACGAGCAGCACTGCCCCGACCCCGGCCTCGAGCCAGACGAGGCGCCGCGAGAAGGGCCGCAGCGCGCCGAGCGCGCGCGAGCCGTGCAGGCTCGTGGAGTTCCGGAACCCGAGGCCGAGCAGCACGGCGACGACCCCGAGCTTGACCAGCAGGGTGCGCCCGTACGCGGACCTCACCAGGCCGTCGACCGAGGCGATCTGCACGCCCGCGCCGTACAGCCCGGTGACCAGCACCACGGCCACGCTCACCAGCACGAGGCGCGTGAACGGCCCTCGGCACGCCCGAGCCAGCTCGACGCCGCTCGCCCCCGAGGCGTGCGGCCAGAGCACCACCCCGAGCGCCGCGACCGCACCGAGCCACAGGCACGCCGCGAGGACGTGCACGGCGTCGGCGGCGATAGCCTCCACCCGGAGCCCCTCGACCGCGGCGGCGTGGCTGCCCAGCGCCTCGATCCCGGCCAGGGCCAGCGTCGCCAAGACCGCCGCCGCCGTCAGCGCTCGACTGCGTCGCGCCGTCCCCGTCCGCGAGCGCACCGCGACGAGCAGGAGCGCAGCGGCGACCAGCGCGATCTCACGGGCGACCAGCAGGTGGCCCCACCGGCTCCCGACGAGCAGCTCACCCGCGGTGGATGCCCACGGCGTCGACGGCGGACGCAGCAGGCGCACCTGCTCCGCGAGATCGGCGACGCCGAGGAGCACGCCGAACGACGCCGCGCCGATCCCCAGCACCAGCAGCCGCCCGCGCGCGGTGCGGATGGTCACCCCGAGCGCGGGCGACGCGTCCGTCCTCGCCGAGACGGAGACGACGAGCAGGAGGACGGTCAGCGCACCGACCAGCGCCGCGAGCGCCGCGATCCGCCCCCAGCGCAGCGCGACGGCGAGGGGGGTCGGGCCGGCGGACTGCGTGGTCGCCGTCACGGGTGCCGTCGTCGGCGTCCCGACCGTGAAGACCACCGTGCCCGACGAGGTGTGGCCGTCGTCCTCGGCCAGCACCTGCCACAGCACCCCGTACGTCCCGGACCCGAGCCGGGGCAGCGCCAGCGCCAGGACCCGCGCGTCGTCGGACGACGGGGCGACCCGGACCCCGGGGACGGTCTCGCCGTCGTCGGCGACCAGCCGCGCCGTGCTCAGGCGGTGCGAGACCTCCTCGTCGAACCAGAGGGTCACGTCGGCCGGCGAGGCCGCGAGGATCGACCCGCTGGCGGGGTCGGACCGGACCAGCACCGCGTGCGCCTGCGCGGCCGGCGCGGCGAGCACCACGGCGAGCAGGACGCAGGTGAGCACGGCGAGGGCTCGCGCCGCGTGGCGACGGCGCCCGCGCGCCTGCCCCGGGTCGCACGCGCTCACCCGACGTCCCCACCTTCCCGGCGACCGCCTGGAGCGTCACCGCGTCGATGGCGCCGACACTAGGCACGGGCGGGTCCCGACGACGCAGGATGACGACACTGTCATCTGCTCGTCATGCGCCTACTGGTAGCTGACGAGGTCCGGGACAGGCTGGACGGCGTACGTCTGCGTCGGGTCGAGCATCGGCTTGTCCTCGTCGTAGAAGTTCTTCCAGCCCCAGTGCACCGGCGGCGCGTCGGCGCGCAGCGTGTTCCAGGTGCCGGCCTTGCCGGGCTGCGTCCCCTGGCCGTCCACGTGGATGACAATCGCGAGCTCGTCGCGCGACGTGTCCAGCCGGGCGCGGTCGGTGATCATCCGGCCCGCGAACTGGTGCAGGACGAGCATCTTCTGCGGGAGCGCCCGCTGCGCCGTGAAGTCCGCCAGCCAGGCGACGACGCCGTTGACCTCGTCGATGCCGACCGAGCCGATCTGGCGGAGGTGCACCTGGTCCGGCGCGAGTCGCCACTCCGGGTCGAGCGCCAGGCCGACGTACGGGAGCGCGAGCAGGTCCGCGTACTGCTGGGCCTGCGTGAGGAAGTCGGTGCGGCCCGGTTGCAGGTCGAGGACGACCGCCATGCCCGCGGCACCCGCGGCCTCGACCAGCGGGCGGAGGTCCGCGACCGAGCGCTCGTCCGAGTAGTTGCCGTCGTCGCCGGGGCCCCCGGAGGCGATGGTCGCGATGATCTCGACCGCCGGCACGACGGCGTCCACGGTGAGCGACCGGTACGGCGCCGCCGTGGCATCCGCCCGGGCGAGGGTCGCAGGGACGTCCTGCTCCCCCAGCACCCCGAGCGCCTTCGACCCGGGCGTGCCGTAGAGGGCCACGTACTTCTTGCCCGGCACGCCCGGGACCTGCGGGAACACCAGCTGGCCGCCGCCGCCGAGGAGAACGCCGGTGCGCGCGGCCGCCACGCGGCGGGCGAGCTGCTCCGGCGCGCCGAACGCGGACCCGAGCGCGAGCGTGTGATCCGGCGCGGCTKCGGCGATCGCCTGGACGCCGGGCGTCGTCGCGCGGGGGTCGCCGCCGGGGGTGTCGAGCACCGGCACGCCGGCGGCGCGGATGGTTGCCAGCGCGGCGAGCGGGTCGACGCCGACGCCGGTGAGCGCGACCGTGCCCGCGACCGGGGCGGGCGGGCGTGTGCGCGGGAGCGTCGGGGGTGGTGACGGGGACGTCGTCGGTGTCGGGGTCGGCGGGGCGACCGGGACCGTGCCGGCGACCACGAGCACGGCCGGACGCGGCGACGCCAGGGCGCGGACGGCGGCGGCCTCCTGACCGGGGACGACCTCGGTCGGCGCGCCGAACCCCGCACCCGTCGCGGCCCCGAGCGTGGCCGCGTCCGCGCCGGGGACGACCGGGACCACGACGAGCCCGGCCGGTGGCGCGAGGGCGGCCGCGCCCACCAGCAGCACGGCCCGCGCCTCGAGCCGGGTCAGCTCCGCCACGACCGGCGCGGGGTCGGCGGCCGCCGACGTGAGCAGCACGGGAACGCCGAGCGCGACGGCCGCCGACGACGCGGTGAGCTGTGCCGCGACGTCCTCGACAGGGGCGACGACGGCGACCGGCGCGGTCTCGAACAAGGCACGAGACGCCTCCAGCGCGGCGTCCTGCGGGGTGGCCGCGGGCAGCACCGTTGCGGCCTCGTCGGGCGCCCCCACCTGCGCGGACACCGGCGTCGGGGTCGGCGTCGGCGTCGGGGTGGGAGAGGCGGTCGATGGTGTCGGCGTCGCCCGCTGTGTCGCGCCGTCGTCCGTGCAGCCCGCGAGCGCGAGCAGGGCGAGCACGGTCGCGGCCACGGCGGCGCGTCGTCGGCCCACGGGCACGGCGGTACCTCCTCGTCGCGATGGACGGTCAGTGTACGAGGGCCGCGTCGAGGCTGATCGGACCACCGGCCGCGGGTCCCTGCGGGGGGCCTCGTCTCGTGGCGTGCCGGGGTGCCGCATACCTGGTCCACGGTGCGTTGACCCCTCGCGCACGGCCGAGGCGTGCGAGCCTCGACCCATGGGATCCGACGAGACCGCAGGTCAGGTGCTCCAGGCCTACGTCACCGCGCAGGCTCAGCGCCTGCGCGCGGTCGCGCCCGGCGTCCGGGCGGGCGACGACGACGCCGTGCACGACGCCCGGGTGGCCACCCGACGCCTGCGCGCCGCCCTGTCGGTGTACCGGCCCGTGCTGGACCGCGCCGCGACCGAGCCGGCGCGCGACGAGCTGTCCGATCTCGGGCACGTGCTCGGCGGCGCCCGGGACGCCCACGTGGAGCGACATGCGCTGCTGCGCCGGCTCGCGGCCGAGGACCCGACGCTCGTCGTCGGACCGATCGAGCGGCGGATCGACGAGGACCGCACCGCGGCGAGACGGATCGCGCTCGACCAGGTCGAGTCCTGGCTCGCGGCCGACCGCCTCGACTCCCTCCTCGACGTGCTCGCGCGCGACCTGCCGGCCGGTCCCGCGCACGCCCGTGCCGCCGGCGACGTCCTGCCCCGCCGCGCTCGCCGGGCGTGGCGGCGCTACGACGACGCGGTCGAGGCGGCGGCCGACCTCCCGGCGGGGGACGAGCTCGACGAGGCGCTGCACGAGATCCGCAAGGCGGCCCGGCGCGCTCGGTACGCCAGCGAGGTGGCGGCGGCCGTCGTCGGCGGGCCCGCCCGCCGCAGCGCACGGCGCGCGAAGCGCGTCCAGGAGGCGCTCGGCGCCCAGCACGACACCGTGACCCGTCGCGAGACCCTGCACCGCCTCGCGCTCCAGGCGGAGGCCGACGGCGAGAGCACCTTCACCTACGGCCGGCTGCACGCGCTCGAGGAGGCGGCTGGTGACGCCGCCGAGTCCGAGGCGCGGCGGCGCGTGGACCGGGCGAGCGCCCGGGGTCACCGTCGCTGGATGCGCTGACCCGCGGTCAGACCGCCCCGGGCTCCGCGCGATGGTTGTGGCCCAGGTTCTGCAGGAACCGCGGGCCGACGCTCGCGAGCTCGCGCTCGTAGGCCGAGGCCCACGTGCCGTACGGCGTCCCCGCGAGCGCGTCGTTGGAGAACCGGGCGTCGGACGTCACCTCGGTGACACAGAACTCCGGGATGGTCAGGTCGGTGACCGGGCCGCCGCGCTCGACCTCGGCGACGACCAGCGGCGCGTTCCCGCCGGCGAACGTGTCGACCACCCAGCCGTCGTCGCCCAGCCAGACCGAGTGCCGCGTCTTGGCCACGCGGGCCCCGCCACGGCGGACGAGCTCGAGGCCCACGCTGACGTCGAGCTCGCGCTCGGCCTCGTACCGGGTGCCCTCGTTCATGGGTCCCTTCACGGTGATGGCGCAGAAGTCCATCTGGTCGGCGTAGCGCTCGAGGATCGCGAGCTCGTCCAGTCCGGGCTCGAGCACGAGGCCCTCGACGGTGGCCTGCACGCGGACGCGGACGGCGAAGCCGGCGTCGGCCAGCACGTAGCTCTGGACGATGAGGGCCGGCGAGGCGTCGAGGAGGTCGGCGGGCACGTCGCGCGCCCAGAAGCGACGCTCGAACTCGAAGTCGCCGTACCCGGTGTCGCTCACGCTCCGAGGTTATCGGTCACTCCGTGGTCACCGCGTCGAGCACGGGCAGACGCGCCGCACGCACCGCCGGCCAGAGCGCCGCGACGACGCCGACCACGACGGCGAGCGCGAGCATGAGCGCGAGGCTGGTCCACGGGATCGCGAGCGTGCGGAGTCCGACGTCGGCGAACACGGTGGGCAGCGTGGCCGCGAGCGCGACCCCGAGCACCAGCCCGACCGTCGTGCCGAACACCGCGGTGAGCACCGACTCGAGCGTGATCGTGGTGCCCAGCTGCAGCCGTCCGAGGCCGACCGCTCGGAGCAGCCCGATCTCGCGGGTGCGCTCGATGACGGACAGGGCGAGCGTGTTGATGATGCCGAGGACGGCGATGACGATCGACAGCCCGAGCAGCGCGTAGAGGATCACGAGCACGCGGTCCACCTGCGCGGCGAGGTCGGAGACGAACTCCTCGCTGTCCATCACCGAGACCACGACGTACGGGCGCACGGCGTCCGTGAGCTCGCCGCGCAGGGCCGCCACGTCCGCGCCGTCCGTCGCGGTGACGAACACCGTGGTGACGCGCTGCTCGTCGGGCGGCAGCAGCTGGTCGAGCAGGGTCTGCGACACGACGAGCGGCACGCCGAACGCGGGCGAGTCGATGACGGCGCCGATGGCGACCGTCCGGGAGTCGCTCGATCCGACGAGCTCGAGGCGCTGACCGACCACCCAGTCCTCGTCGTCCATCGTCGTGCGCTGCACCGCGACCTCCCCCGCCGCCAGCGCCTCCGGGAACGAGCCCTCCACCTCCTCGGTGCGGATGCTGCGGCCGACCGCCGTCGGGTCGATGCCCGTCACCGCGAGGTTCGCGCCGTCCACGAGCACCACGCCGGTGGCGAAGGTGTCCGCGGCGCGGACGTCGGGCAGGGCGCGCACGCCATCGATCGCCTGCGCGGGCACGGTCCCCTGGGCGGCGCCGCGCAGGATGTAGTCGGTGGTGGCCTCCCGCGCGACGATCGCGCTGGTCGACGCCTGCGTGGTGGCGGCGATGACCGCGGCGGCTCCCACCAGCGCCATCCCGATCATCAGCGCGCCCGCGGTGTTGGCCGTGCGTCGCGGGTTGCGAGTGACGTTGCCGCGGGCGAGCGGACCGACCGGCCGCCACGGGAGGATCGGCACGGACAGCACCCGGAGCATGCCGCGCGCCAGCACCGGCGACGCGGCGAGCACCCCGAGCACGACCCCGCCGGCCCCGATCCCGAGCAGCGCACCGGCGTGCTCGGCGGTGGGGTCCAGGAGGGCGACGACCACCGCGCCGATGCCCACGAGCAGCAGCACCACACCCACGACCGCGCGCCGGCGCAGGGAGCGCTCCGGCAGGGTGACCTCGTCGCGCAGCGCCTCGACCGGCGGCACGAGGGCGGCCCGGCGCGCCGGCAGCGCGGCCGCCAGGACGCTGACCAGGGTGCCGACGAGCACGGACACCACGAGCGTGAACCCGTCGAGCGGCACCCGGCCCGTCAGCTGCATGCCGACCCTGCCGAGCACGGAGCGCAGCACGACTACGAGCCCGAGGCCGCCCGCGACGCCGAGCGCCGCACCGACCACGCCGACGATGGCCGCCTGCAGCACGATCGAGGAGAACACCTGCAAGGGTGACGCCCCGACCGCGCGCAGCAGCGCGAGCTCGCGGGTCCGCTGGCGCACCCACATGGAGAACGTGTTGGCGATGATGAACGCGCCGACGAACAGCGAGATCCCGGCGAACACCAGCAGGAACGTCGTGATGAACCCGAGGACCGTGAGGATGTTCGCGGTGGCCTGCTCCCGCACCTCGTCCCCGGTCACCGCCTCCGCGGGCACGCTCGACGCCGCGGCGACCGGCGCGATCCGGTCCACCAGCTGCTGCTCGGTGAGCCCGTCAGCCGCCTGGACCGAGATCGTCGCGACCGTGCCGTCCGGGGCGAAGGCGGCGGTCGCGGTCGCCGTGTCCAGGAACACGACGGTCGCCCCGGCCAGGGCCGACCCGAGCCCCATCTCCCCGACCACGGTCACGGGCCGGATCTCGCCGCCGACCACCACGCTCGTCGCGTCACCGAGCGCCAGTCCGGACGCGCGCAGCGTCGCCGACTCCACCGCGATCTCGTCGCCACTCACGGGCGCCCGCCCCGCGACCACCTGCGCGGCCCGGTCCCGCGGGTCGTAGGCGAACCCGAAGCTCGGCGCCTGCGTGCTCTGCACGGCGGTCCCGTCGGCGCCCACCAGCACCAGAGGACCCTGCAGGTCGGGCATCGCCGCGGCGACGCCGTCGACCGCCTCGAGCCGGTCGACGAGGGTCAACGGGACGGGGTTGCGCGTGTCCGGGCTGATCCGGTCCGGCCCGCCGGTGCCCCCGGCGGGGTCGGCGCCGCGGACGTAGGCGTCGCCCAGTGTGGTCGTCGCGACGATGTCCGTGAACGTGCTCCCCAGCATCGTGCGCAGCGCGAACGTGCCGGCGACGAACGCGACCCCGAGGGCCACCGCGAGCACCGACAGGCAGAACCGCACGAGGTGCGCCCGCACCCCGCGCAGCGCGACGCGGATCATCGGGACGCGCGGATCGCGGTCAGGGCGGCGAGCACCGACTCGGCCGTCGGATCCCGCAGCTCGCCGACCAGCCGGCCGTCGGCGAGGAACAGCACGCGGTGGGCGTAGGCCGCCGACGTGGGGTCGTGCGTGACCATGACGACGGACTGACCGAGGTCGTCGACGCTGCGCCGCAGGAACCCGAGCACCTCCGCCGCCGAGGTGCTGTCGAGGTTGCCCGTCGGCTCGTCGGCGAACACGACGGCGGGGCGCGCGACCAGCGCCCGCGCGCAGGCCACCCGCTGCTGCTGCCCGCCGGACAGCTCGCTCGGCTTGTGCCCGAGCCGGTCCGCGAGCCCGAGGGTCTCGACGACGAGGTCCAGGTGCGCCCGGTCCACGTGCCGGCGCGCGATGTCCAGCGGCAGCGTGATGTTCTCCAGCGCCGTCAACGTCGGCACGAGGTTGTAGGCCTGGAACACGAACCCGACCCGGGTGCGCCGCAGCGCGGTCAGCTTCCGCTCCGACATGCTGCTCACCGTCTCGCCGTCCACCACCACGGTGCCCGACGTCGGCCGGTCCAGTCCCGCCAGGCAGTGCATGAGCGTCGACTTGCCGGACCCGGACGGACCCATGATCGCCGTGAGCTCACCGCGGACCAGGTCGACGTCGACCCCGTCGAGCGCTCGCACCGTGGTCGTTCCCGCGCCGTAGACCTTGACGAGGTCCCGCGCGGAGGCGATGACGGGCGTGGGCATCGCGGCGTTCCTCCTGGTACGGGGCAGCTTCGGGTCCGATCGTCCCCTGTGACGCTCACCACCGCGAGCCCTCCGGCGGTATCCCGTGTGAGAGAGTGGGGCCACCAAGGGCTGCGCGAACCTGCGCGCCCCGCGTCGTGGAGGTCCCCCGGAGCAGTCGCTCTGGTTGCTCTGGCGGCGGACCCCGACCAAGCCCGAGAGGCTCTATCTGTGACTTCCTTCGCCGATCTTGGCGTGCCCTCTGCCCTGTCCGCCGCACTGACGGCCCAGGGCATCACCTCCCCCTTCCCCATCCAGACCGCGACGCTGCCCGACTCGCTGGCGGGCCGTGACGTCCTCGGCCGCGGCCGCACCGGCTCCGGCAAGACCCTCGCGTTCGCCCTCCCGCTCGTCGTGCGCCTCGCCGCGACCGCCGGCAAGGGCAAGGCCGCTCGTCGGCCCCGCGCCATCGTCCTGGCCCCGACGCGCGAGCTCGCCTCGCAGATCGACGCCACCATCGCCCCGCTGGCCAAGGTGATGGGCCTGAACACGACCGTCATCTTCGGCGGCGTCTCGCAGGGCAAGCAGGTCTCCGCGCTCAACGGCGGCATCGACATCGTCATCGCCTGCCCGGGTCGCCTCGAGGACCTGCTGAACCAGAAGGCGCTCACGCTCGACGACGTCCAGATCACCGTCCTGGACGAGGCCGACCACATGGCCGACCTGGGCTTCCTGCCCGGCGTCAAGCGGATCATGGACAAGACCCCGAAGGTCGGCCAGCGCCTGCTCTTCTCGGCCACGCTGGACAACGGCGTCGACCAGCTGGTCAAGCGCTACCTGACCTCGCCGGTCGAGCACTCCGTCGACAGCGCCGAGTCGCCCGTGGCCGCCATGACCCACCACCTGTTCGAGGTCCGCGACGCCGACGCCAAGAAGCTGGTCGTCCACCACCTCGCCTCCGGCACCGGCCGCCGCGTGCTGTTCATGCGCACCAAGCACCAGGCCAAGAAGCTGGCCAAGCAGCTGACCATGGACGGCATCCCCGCCGTCGACCTGCACGGCAACCTCGCCCAGGGCGCGCGCGAGCGCAACCTCGAGGCGTTCTCGTCGGGCGCCGTCCGCGTGCTCGTCGCCACCGACATCGCCGCGCGCGGCATCCACGTGGACGACATCGAGCTCGTCGTGCACGTCGACCCGCCGGCCGAGCACAAGGCGTACCTGCACCGCTCGGGCCGCACCGCGCGTGCCGGCTCGGGTGGCGACGTCGTCACGATCGTCCTGCCCGAGCAGCGCGGCGACGTCCGCCAGCTCACGCGTGCCGCCAAGATCACGGCGACGCCGAAGCCCGTCTTCCCCGGTGACGCGACGCTCACGCGCCTCGTCGGCGAGGTCGCAGCACCCGTGAAGTACGTCGCCCCGCCGGTCACCGCCTCCACCGGCGGCGGCAACGGTGGCGGCGGCGGCGGTCGCGGCCGTGGTCGCGGTCGCGGCGCGGCCCC
>NZ_JBFUMP010000029.1:0-34203 GCF_054049315.1 Cellulomonas sp. P5_E12
CCCGCGTACTCGTAGTAGTACGCGGCGCCGAAACGCACTCCTTCGTGCTGCACAGCCATGGTGATATGTCTCCGTGTGTCGTCGTCAACCCTTGACCGCGCCGCTGGCGAGGCCGGACTGCCAGTACCGCTGAAGAAACGGGAACGCGAGGAACGAGCCGGTGATGATCGTCGAGAACAGTGCCCTCGAGCCCGACCGTCCGGCGGCATCAGCCTGCCACTGCGCGAGCCCGACCGTGAGCGGGTACAGGTTCAGGCTGTTGCGCATGACGAGCGGCAGGAAGGAGTTGCTCCACGTCGCCACGTGTCGGACGTGGTCGACGCGACCGCGAGCCACCGGAGGGGATCAGGAAGTAGAGCACTCACAGCTGGTGGGTTCTCGATGAGTTCGCGGGCTGCAACTCGTCGTGAGCCCACCAGCTCGCCCGCGTGGTCTGCGTGTCGACCGCAGGATGACAACGGCGAGAGCGCGGGTCCGGGCCGCGATGTGGGTCAGGGGGTGCGGCGACGCAGGGTGGCGCCGCCGACGAGCAGGGCGCCGACGATGAACACGGCGATCACGCCGACGTCGCCGCGGACGTCGACCCAGGTGGCGCCGGCGGCGAGCTGCTGCATGGCGTCGAGCGCGTAGGTCAGGGGCAGGACGCGGGAGATCCACTGCAGGAGGGTCGGCATCTCGTCGCGCGGCATGAGCAGGCCGCAGGTGATGAGCTGGGGGAACAGCACCAGCGGCATCAGCTGCACGGCCTGGAACTCGGTCTTCGCCAGCGCCGACGCGCCGAGCCCGAGCGCGCAGCCCAGGACGGCGTCGAGGATCGCGACCAGGATGACCAGGCCGATCGGCCCGGCCACGTCCATCCCGCACACCCAGACGGCGAACCCGACGATGACCAGCGCCTGCACCGTGGCGAGCACCGCGAAGGCCAGGGCGTAGCCGACGACGACGTCGCCTCGCCCGATCGGCAGGGTCATCAGTCGCTCGAGGGTGCCCGAGGTCCGCTCCCGCAGCGTGGCGACGCTGGTCACCAGGAACATCACCACGAGCGGGAACAGCCCGACCAGCAGCGGGCCGAACTGGTCGAGGACGGGCGTGCCGTTGAACATCCACGCGATCAGGCCGATGAGCAGGCACGGCAGGAGCACGACCAGGGCGATCGTGCGCTTGTCGTGCCGCAGCTGCGTGAGGACCCGGCGCGCCGTGGCGGCGGTCAGGGCCGGGTTCAGGCCGCCCCGCCCGTGCTCGTGCGTCGCCGGATCGGTGGTCGTCGCAGCCACGGCCGGTCCGCTCGCGTGTCGGGCGCGCCCGCTCCCTTCGTCCTGCACGGCCGGCCCGACGGCGCTCATGCCGCAGCACCGCCCTCGCGGGCGACGGCCTGGTCGACGAGGGCCAGGAACGCCCCCTCGGTGTCGGTCGTGCCTGTGCTGGCGAGCAGCTCGTCCAGGGTGCCGTCGGCCAGGACGGACCCGCCGCGCAGGAGGATCAGGCGGTCGCAGCGGGCGGCCTCGTCCATGACGTGGCTGGACACCAGCAGGCTGACGCCCGAGCGGCTCAGGCGGTGGAACAGCTCCCAGAGGTCGCGGCGCAGGACCGGGTCGAGCCCGACGGTCGGCTCGTCGAGCACCAGAAGGTCCGGGCGTCCGAGCAGCGCGATCGCGAGCGACACCCGCGAGCGTTCGCCGCCGGACAGGGTGCCGATGGACTGGCCGGCGTGCGCGACGAGGTCGACGTCGGTCAGCGCCTGCCGGATCCCCGCGGCGTCGACCCCGAGGATCGACGCTGCGTACCGCAGGTTCTCCGCGACCGTGAGATCGCTGTACACGCTCGGCGCCTGGGTGACGTACCCGATCCGCCGCCGGAGCGGGGCGGACCCCGCGGGGAGCCCCAGCACCGTCACCGTGCCGCCGGCCACGATCTGCGCGCCCACGATCGCTCGCATGAGCGTGGTMTTGCCGCTGCCGCTCGGACCGAGGAGCCCGACCACCTGGCCCACCGGCACCGTGAGGTCGAGCGACTCGATGACCGCGGCGCCGCCGCGCACGACCCGCAGGCCGGTGATCTCGATCGCGGCACCATTATTCCCCATGCGAGGAATTGTGCTCCTCCCGCCGTGGCGACGCAAGGATGAGCCGCGCTACTGCGTCGACTCGACGATCACCGTGCGGAGCCGCTCCGCCGCCGCCGGATCACCCTCGAGCTCCAGCACGTCCAGCGGGCCGCGGCCCCAGAGCCAGAGCTCGAGGTCCCACGCCGAGCCCGAGACCGTCGCGCTGACGTCGTCGTCCTCGCCCTCCCACGGCGCGCCGCCCACCAGCTCGGCGCAGTCCTCGTCATACGTGGTGCCCGTGGTCGGCGACGTCCCGTGGAACCGGCCGAACGCGACCACCCACTCGCGCTCCGCGTCGACCGCCCGCAGCCGGACACGCGCACCGTCGGCGGTGAAGCCGGCCCACTCCGGCAGGCCGCTGACCATGACGGCCAGCATCTCGTCCACGCCGTCGACCGCCAGGACGACCCCCGGGTCGGTCACGGGCAGCCCGGCCGCCTGCTCCGCGTCCACCCGGTGCACCAGCGCCTCGTGCGCCTGCCGGCGGTAGACCCACTCGACCGTCCCGCCCGTCGACGACCACGACCAGCACGGCTCGTCCGGGTGGTGCGACCGCAGCGCGCTGAGCAGCGCGTCGGTCCGCGTCCGCAGGAACCCGACGAGCTCGTCGTCGGGCGGGCGCTCGGTGTCCTCGGCCTCGTCGGGACCCGCCGGGGCGTGCGCGACGACCTGCGACCAGAAGTCCTGCACCTCGCCCAGGTGGAAGGCGAGGTCGGCCGCGTCCCAGTCCCCGCAGGACGGCACCGGCGCGGACGTGGGTGCGCGGTCGAGCACGTCGGCCGCTCGGGCCGACTCCTGGCCGATCACGTCGGCGTAGAACGCGGGCGACAGGGCGACGGTGTCCATGTCTCGCACCGTACCGACCGGCGCCGACAGCGAGTTACCGTGACGCGTGCCATTCCCCGTCGCCCGTCGCGACCTGCCCGCGCTCGCGCTCGCCGCCCTGCTGGGCACCTCCGGCGCCCTGCACCTGCGCAGGCCGGGCATCTTCCGCCCGCTCATCCCCCGGACCCTCGGGAACCCCGACCCGTGGGTGCTCGGCAGCGGCGTCGCGGAGCTGGCCTGCGCGGCCGCCCTCGCCGTGCCCGCCACCCGGCGGCTCGGCGGTCTCGCGTCGGCCGCGCTGCTGGTCGGCGTGTTCCCGGGCAACGTGACCATGGCCGTCCGGTCCCGGCCCGACGCCCGGTCGTGGGCGGGCAAGCCCGTCGTGGCGTGGGGGCGGCTGCCCCTGCAGGTGCCGCTGGTCGCGTGGGCGGTCGCCGTGGCCCGGCAGCCGCGCTGACCGGCCTCAGCCCTCGCCGAGCGGTCCCGTCAGGTAGCGCTGCACGACGGGGCCGACGAGGACGACGACCTCCTCGACCGACATCGACGCCAGCGGCTCCAGCCGCATGACGTGGCGCGCGAGCAGGACCCCGGCCACCTGCGACGCGACGAGCGAGACCCGCAGCTGCTGGTCCGGCGGCGGCAGGATCCGCGCGACCTGCCCGAACACCTCCCGCGCCACGTACCCCATGAGCGCCTCGGCCTGCACCTCGCCGGAGGACATACCCGCGAACGCCACCCGGAACGCGACCCCGCCGTCGGCCTCCCACACCCCCAGGACGGCGGCGAGCAGGCGCACCCCGAGACCGTCCACGCCGCCGGCCGTGATGCCGCCGACGATCGCGGCCGGGTCGGCGCCGGCGGGGATCATGCCGGCGGCGAAGAGCTCCGACTTGTCGCGGAAGTAGTGCCGCACCAGCGCCGGGTCGACGTCCGCGCGACGAGCCACCGAGCGCACGCTCGCGCCGTCGTAGCCCCGCTCCGCGAACTCGTCGCGCGCCGCCGCCAGGATGGTGCCGCGGGTGTCCTCGCCTGCCGGCCGACGGCCCCGACGACGCCCCGGAACGGGGACGTCGTCGGCGGCGTGGATGGAAGACATGGCACCAGGGTACGGAGCCGGCCTCCGACTCCTCACCCGGCGGGCGTCGGTCAGAAGCCCTGCGCGAGCCGGAAGTAGACCTGGTTCCAGCGGACCTGGTCGCGGAACCCGCGGCGGGTGGTGTCCTCGTCGATGACCAGCAGCTCGGTGCGGGCGATCTCCGCGAAGTCCTCGAACGCCTCGACCCCGACGGCCGTGGTGAGCACGGTGTGGTGCGCTCCCCCGGCGGTGAGCCAGGCCTCGGCGGACGTGCGGAAGTCGGGGCGGGGCTCCCACACCGCGCGGGCCACCGGCAGGTGCGGCAGGTCGGCGGTCGGCGGGACGACGTCGACCACGTTGGCGGTGAGCCGGAAGCGGTCGCGCATGTCGGCCATCGAGACGACGACGCCCACGCCGGGGTCGGCATTGAAGACCAGGCGGACCGGGTCCTCCTTGCCGCCGATGCCCAGCGGGTGGATCTCCAGCGTCGGCTTCGAGGTGGTCAGGCTGGGGCAGATCTCGAGCATGTGCGCGCCGAGGATCCGCTCCGAGCCGGGCGTGAGGTCGTAGGTGTAGTCCTCCATGAGCGACGCCCCGCCGGGCAGGCCGGCGCCCATCACCTTCGCGGCGCGGACCAGGATCGCGGTCTTCCAGTCGCCCTCGGCGCCGAAGCCGTAGCCGTCGGCCATGAGCCGCTGGACGGCGAGGCCGGGCAGCTGGCGCAGGTCGCCGAGGTCCTCGAAGTTCGTCGTGAAGGCCTTGGCACCCAGCGACTCGAGCAGGGTACGCAGCGCGATCTCCTGCCGGGCGCCGTAGCGCAGGGACTCGTGGCGGTCGCCACCGGCACGCAGCTCCGGGACCACGTCGTACAGGTCCTCGTACTCGGCGACGAGCGCGTCGACGTCGGCGTCCGCCACCGCGGCCACCGCCGCGACCAGGTCGTTCACGCCCCACGTGTTCACCGAGACGCCGAACCGCAGCTCGGCCTCGGTCTTGTCGCCCTCAGTCACCGCGACGTTGCGCATGTTGTCGCCGAACCGCGCCAGCTTCAGCTCGTGCGTCGCCGCCCAGCCCGCGCACGCGCGGACCCAGGTGTCGATCGACTCGGTCACGGCCGGGTTCGACACGTGCCCCGCGACCGTCTTGCGCGCCGCCCCGAGCCGGGTCGCCATGTACCCGAACTCGCGGTCGCCGTGCGCGGCCTGGTTGAGGTTCATGAAGTCGAAGTCGATGGTGTCCCACGGCAGCTCGACGTTCGCCTGCGTGTGCAGGTGCAGCAGCGGGGTGCGCAGCGCGTCGAGGCCGGCGATCCACATCTTGGCCGGCGAGAACGTGTGCATCCACACGATCACGCCGATGACGGCGTCGTCGGCGTTGGCCTCGAGGGCCGCGCGGCGGATCGCGTCGGAGTCGGTGAGGACCGGCTTCCAGACCAGCTTCGCCGGCAACGCGTCGCCGAGGACCCGCGCGATCTCCTGCGACTGCGTGGCGACCTGGCGCAGCGTCTCCTCGCCGTACAGTCCCTGGCTCCCGGTGAGGAACCAGATCTCGCGGTCGGCGTAGGGCTTCGTCATGACTCGGTCTCCGTGGTGTGGGTGGGCTGCTGGCCGTAGACGTGCTGGTAACGCGCGTACAGGGAGTCGATGTCGGACTGCGCGATGGGCACGGTGTCGCCCAGCTGCCGGGCGATGTGCACCGTGCGGGCCACCTCCTCGACCATCACGGCGGCCTTCACGGCGGCCTTGGCGTCGCGGCCGATGGTGAACGGGCCGTGGTTGCGCATGAGGACCGCCGGGCTCCGGGAGTCGCGCAGGGTCTCGACGATGCCGCGACCGATCGAGTCGTCGCCGATGAGCGCGAACGGGCCGATCGGGACGTCGCCGCCGAACTCGTCGGCCATCATCGTCAGCACGCACGGCACCGGTTCGCCGCGGGCGGCCCAGGCCGTCGCGTAGGTGGAGTGGGTGTGCACGACGCCGCCGACGTCGGGCATGTGCCGGTAGACGTAGGCGTGCGCAGCGGTGTCGCTGGAGGGCGCGCGGGTCCCGTCGACGAGGTCGCCGTCCAGGTCGCAGACGACCATCGACTCCGGCGTGAGCTCGTCGTAGGTGACGCCCGACGGCTTGATGACGAACAGGTCGTCGAGTCCGGGGGCGGTGCCGACGACGACGCGCTGCGAGACGTTGCCCGCCGTCCACACGACGAGCTCCCAGCGCGGGAGCTCCGCGTGCAGCCGCGCCACGACCTCGCGGGTCCGGGCGATCTCGTCCTCGATGCTCACAGCGCCTCCACCGCGGCCCGCTCGACGGCCAGCCCGGCGCTGTAACGCGCGAGGTAGGCGTCGAAACCGCGCAGGTCGTCGTCGTCGGGCGCGACGGTCACCGACTCGGCGGCACCGAAGACCCGTTCGGTCAGGTACGTGCTCAGGTCCAGCTCGGACGCCGCGCCCAGGTAGGCGGCGAGCACGGCGATGCCCCACGCCCCGCCCTCGCCGGCCGACTGCCCGACGGTCACCGGGGCGCCGATGGCCGCGGCCAGCAGCCGCTGCGCGACCCCCTCGGTCCGGAACAGTCCGCCGTGCGCGTACATCGAGTCGAGCTCGACGCCCTCGTCGGCGAGGACACGCATCCCCAGGCTCAGCGTGCCGAACGCGCTGTAGACCTGCGTGCGCGCGAAGTTGGCGAGCGTCAGCCGGCTGTCGGGGGTGCGGACGAACAGCGGCCGCCCCTCGTCCAGGCCCGTGATCGGCTCGCCGGACAGGTAGTTGTACGCCAGCAGCCCGCCGCCGTCGGCGTCGCCGGTCAGGGCCGCGCGCAGCAACGTCCCGAACACGTCGTCCGGGCTAGCGGTGGCGCCCAGGGCCGTGGCGAACTGCCCGAACACCTCGGCCCACGCCCCCAGCTCGCTGGCGCCGTTGTTGCAGTGCACCATCGCGACCAGGTCGCCGGCCGGCGTCGTCACCAGGTCGAGCTCGTCGTGGACGGTCGCGAGCGGCTGCTCCAGCACGACCATCGCGAAGATGCTCGTGCCGACGCTGACGTTGCCCGTCCGCGGCGCCACCGCGTTGGTGGCGACCATGCCGGTGCCGGCGTCGCCCTCGGGCGGGCACAGCGGGATGCCCGCCTGCAGGGTGCCCGTGGGATCGAGCAGCGCGGCGCCGGCCTCGGTCAGCCGACCGGCGTCCTGGCCCGCGAGCAGGACCTCGGGGAGCAGGGCCTCGATGCTCGGGCCGGGGTACGCGGCCAGCATCGTCGCGTCGTAGGTCTTCGTCGCCGTGTCGATCGGGAACAGGCCGGACGCGTCGCCGACGCCCAGCACCTTGCGGCCGGTCAGCCGCCAGTGCACGTAGCCGGCCAGCGTGGTGATCGTGCGGATCTGCGCGACGTGCGGCTCGGCGTCGATCGTCGCCTGGCGCAGGTGCGCGATCGACCAGCGCAGCGGGATGTTGTAGCCGAACAGCTCGGTCAGCTCGGCCGCCGCCGGGCCGGTGCTGGTGTTGCGCCAGGTGCGGAAGGGGACGAGGAGCTCGTCCGCCTCGTCGAACGCGAGATAGCCGTGCATCATCGCGGAGACCCCGAGGGCACCGACCGTCGCGGGGCGGATCCCGTGCTGCTGCTCGGCGTCGTCCAGCAGGGCGGCCACGGCCGCCTGGATCCCCGACCAGACCGCGTCGAGCGAGTACGTCCACACCCGGTCGACGAACTGGTTCTCCCAGTCGTGGCTGCCGCTCGCGAGCGGGGCGTGGTCCGGGCCGATCAGGACGGCCTTGATGCGGGTGGACCCGAGCTCGATGCCGAGGCTCGTCCGCCCGCTCGCGATGGCCGACCGCGGGTCGGCATCGTGGGGATCGACCGTCATCACGCGGCTCCGTTCCTGCATCGCGGACCGCGGCGGACGCCGGCGGCCGAGAGACATGTTAGCGCTAACATCCCGCATTCGGGCCACTCAGGGCGGGAGTGAGATCGACGACATCCGTCGGTCGTCCGCAGGCCGCCGATCGCGCGTCACGGTCGACCCAGCGAGCTCGCGCGGACCACCAGCTCCGCGGGGATCTGCTGGCTCGCGACGTCCTCGCCCGCGAACGCGGCCTGCAGCGAGGCGACCGCGAGCCGCCCGAGCGCCCCGAAGTCCTGCCGCACGGTGGTCAGCGGCGGCGTGTAGTGGGCGGCCCCGACCTCGTCGTCGAACCCGACGACGGCCACGTCGGAGGGCACCCGGACGCCCTTCTCCCAGAACGCGTGCAGGAGGCCGAGCGCGAGCTGGTCGTTGGCCGCGAAGATCGCGCGCGGCAGCCCTTCGTCGGCCATGCGCAGCCCGAGCTCGTAGCCGTCGGCGGCGTCCCAGCCGGCCTCGATGTGCTCGGGGGCGCCGGGTCCGGACACCTCGCGCCAGCCGGCCAGGCGGTCCTGGGCGTCGAACCAGTCCTGCGGCCCGGCCACGTGGACCACCTCGGCGAAACCCTGGTCGAGGAGGTGCTGCGTGGCCAGGCGCGCGCCGTGCCGCTGGTCGACGCCGACGGCGTGCAGGTGCGCCTCCGACGGGACGTCGGACGCCGACGAGATGAGCACGACCGGCACAGGGGACGCGATCGCGGCGATGGCCTGCGCCACCTCGGTCGTCGGCGCGATGATCGCGATGCCGTCGACGCCCTGCCCCAGGAAGTGCTCGACCGCGGTGTGCATGCTGTTCGCGTCGAACCGCCGGATCGTGGCCACCGAGACGAACCAGCCGACCACCCGCGCGGCCTCCTCGAGCCCGACCAGAGTGCTGGTCGGGCCGTAGAGGGCGGTGGCCGGGGTGACGACGCCGAGCGTGCCGGACCGCCGGGTCACCAGGGCGCGGGCGGCGCTGTTGCGGCGGTAGCCGAGGGCCGCGATGGCGTGGTTGACGCGGTCGCGGGTCTCGGGCCGGACGCTCGGGTGGCCGTTGAGCACGCGGGAGACGGTCTGGTGGGAGACGCCCGCGAGCGCCGCGACGTCGCTCATCGCCGGCGGACGCGCCAGCCCGTTCATCGGCTGCTCATCAGTACTGCTGGCCGAGCTCGCGCGAGCGGTCGCGCGCCGCCTCGGCGGCAGCGACGACCCCGGCGCGGACCCCGTGCGCGTCGAGCACCTGGACCGCGGCGACCGTGGTGCCACCAGGCGACGACACCCGCTCGCGCAGGATCGCGGGGTGGTCCCCCGACTGGGCGGCGAGCGCCGCCGAGCCCTCGACGGTGGCGACGGCGAGCTTGGTCGCCAGGTCACGACTCAGTCCGAGCAACACGCCCGCCTCGGCCATCGCGTCGATCAGGTAGAACGCGTACGCCGGCCCCGACCCGGAGATCGCCGTGACCGCGTCGAGGTCCTTCTCCGCCACACGGACGACGAGGCCGGTGGCGGCGAGCATCTTCTCGACGAGCACGAGGTGGCCCTCGCTCGCGTGGGTGCCGGGGGCGATGGCGCTCGCGCCCTTGCCGACGACGGCCGGCGTGTTCGGCATGACGCGGACCACGGGCTGACCGGGGTTGAGTCGCTTCTCGTAGCTGGAGATCGGCAGCCCGGCGGCCACGCTGACGACGAGCTCGCCGCCGCGCAGGGCCTGCTTGACCTCGTCGAGCACCGACGCGACGACGTTCGGCTTGACCGCGAGGAGCAGGACGTCGGCGCGGGCGGCGGCGTCGGCGTTCGACGCGCCGGTGCGCACGCCGTAGCGGCCGGCGAGCTCGTCGGCCCGCGGCACGTACCGCTCGGTGACCTCGACCTGCTCGGGCGCCCATCCCGCGGTCAGCAACGCGCTGAGCAGGGTCTCGCCCATCACCCCGCCGCCCAGGACCGCAACCTGCGGCCTGCCGTCGGTGGCCTCGTCGGTCATCGTCGCCCTCCCGTCCGTGCCGCCGAAGGGCGACGCCGCGAGCCTACCGACGCGGCCGCGGCACCGACGACGAAGCGTGCCGAGAGCACCCGTTCACGTCTCTGCGCTCAGCCGCCGCTGCCGGCGCCGCCGCCGGTGAACCCCGCCGGGGGTCCACCCTGGCCGCCGCCGTCGAACCCGAACTGCGGCGGGCCGCCCTGGTCACTCGAGTCGCCGCCCAGGCCGGACAGGCCCTGGTCGGTGGTCGACGTGCTGGACACGATCGCCTCGTCGTTGTCCGCGAGGACCACCCGGTCGCCGGCGGTCAGGCCGTCGGTGATCTCGGTCCGCTCGGCGCCGACCGCGCCGCGGGTGACGGTGACCTCGGTCGGGGTGCCGTCCTTCAGTACCTGGACCGTGGCTGTCACCCCGTCGACGTGCACAGCCGACGTCGGCACCGTGAGCACCCGGTCGGCGCCCGCGACGGAGAGGTGGACCTGCGCCGAGGCCCCGTCGTAGAGCGTCGCGTCCGTCGGGTCGAGGGCCAGCTCGACGGTGTAGGCCGGGTCGGCCGTGGTCGACGTGTCGAGGACCCCGATGCTGCTGACGGTGCCGGTGAGCTTCGCGTCCGTGCTCGGCGTGGTCACCTGGGCGCTCTGGCCGACCGTGACGATGTCGATCGTGGTCAGCGGGACGCTGGTGGTGACCGTGTAGCCGTCCTGGCCGAGGACCGTGACCACCGCGATGGTCGACGACGCCGTGACCGAGTCGCCGACGGCGAGCGAGACCGCCGCGACCGTGCCCGCGATCGGGCTGGTGAGCGTGGCGAACGGGAGCCGGCTCTGCGCCAGCGCGACGTTCGCCTCCTGCAGGTCGATCGCGGCCTGGTCGGCCAGGATCGTCGCCGCCGACGCCGCGGTCGTGGTCGAGCCGCCGGACGGCGAGCTGGTGGACGGGGCGCTTGTCGCCGGGGTGCTCGTTGCCGGCGTGCTCGTCGCCGGGGTGCTCGTCGCCGGGGTGCTTGTTGTCGACGACTGCGCCGGGGTCGAGGTCGCCGGGCTGGTCGACGGGCTCGAGCTCGCGATCGCCTTCTGCAGTGCGGCCACGGCGTCGTCCAGGGCCGCGGCCAGCGTCATGAGCGCCTGCTGCTCCGCGTCCGTGGCCGTCTGCGCGTCGAGCGCGCCGGAGAGCGCGGCCTGGCAGTCGGCGAGCGCCTGCTCGATCGCCGAGGTGTCCGGGACGACGTCCTCCGTGGACGTGCCGTCCGTCGTCGCCTCCTCGGTCGTCGACGGGTCGGGCGCCGGCGGCGTGTCGCCCGAGCCGTCGTCGGACCCGTCCACGCTGCCGTCGCCCGTGACGTCCGTGCCGACGACCGCGAGGAACGCCGTGCACGACGCCTGCGACGCCGTGACGCTCGCGCCGCTGGTCGCCAGCGCGTCGGACGTCACCCGGTACTGGTCGAGCAGGGCCTGCTGCGCCTTCTGCACGTCGGCCGTCGCCGCGGCGACCGCCGGGTCAGTGGTGTCGCCGCCGCCGTGCGTGTCGCCGCCCGCGCTCGGGGTCGCGGTCGACGCCGTCGGAGCCGACGACGGGGAGGAGGAGGACGACGGTGTCGACGACGACTTCGACGACGAGGACGCGGAGCTCGACGAGCTGGAAGAGGAGGACGAGCTCGAGCTCGAGGACGACGACGCCGTCTGCGAGTCCAGGTCGTCGCTGAGCTGCTGCTGTGCGTCGGCGAGGTCGGCCTGCGCCTGGTCGACGGCGTCCTGCAGCGCGTCGGTGTCGAGCGTGGCGAGCACGTCGCCGGCCGCGACGACCTGCCCGACGGACACGGTCACCGTCGCAACCGTGCCGTCGACGGAGAACGCGGCGTCGCGGCGGCTGGCCGACGCGATGGTCCCCACGGAGTCGACGATCTGCTCGACATTCGCCTTCTCGGCCGTCGCCGTGCGGTACCGGCCGTCGTCGGGAGCCCCGAGGGCCAGGGCGACGCCGCCGCCCGCGGCGACGAGCACCACGGCGCCCGCCGCGGTGAGGGCGACGACTCGGCGACGACGGGCTCGGCGCCGCAGCGCGGCGGACGGGCGCGCTGCGCGGTCAAGCATCGGTGCCACCCAGCTGGTCCGTGCCGGCGTCGGAGCCACCCTGTCCGTCGGAGCCATCATGTCCGCCGGGGCCGCCCGGGAAGCCGCGGCCCGCGAACCCGGTGCTGCACTCGCCGTCCGTCGGCGCCGAGACCGTGATGCTGGTCGCGGTCACCCTGCCGCTGTCGTCGGCGTCGCCGCGCGCGCTGGCGCATTGCCCGACGACGATCGCGGAGGCGTCGGCCGCCACGGACTTCGTGTAGGTCGTGGCGTCGGTGACCGTGACGGTCCGGGAGGTCGTGGCGTCGTCCGGGCCGGTGACCTCGATGGTCAGCGTGCCGCCGTCGATCGCGGTGACCTTGCCGCTGGCGACGCCGTTGAAGCCGCGCATCCCGCCGTCGGGCGCGCCGGACGGGGCGCCCGACGGTCGGTCACCGGCCGGCATGGTGGGCATGTCGGTCGGAGCTYCGTCGGGCCGCTGGCCGCCACCCGGACCGCCCCCGCCGGCGCACGTGCCGTCGTCGGCCGCGGTGGCCAGCTGGACGCTGGTCGCGGCGAGCGGCGCGGTCGCCTCCGTGGAGTCGTCGGTGGTGGCCGTCGAGACCGCCACCACGCAGGAGCCGACGGTGACGTCGGACGGCGCGCCCGCGACGGACTCCGTGAACGTCGTGTCGTCGGTCCAGGTCACCGCGGTCTGCGCGTCCGCGGAGCGGACCTGCATGACCGTGCCGGTGAGCGACGCGATCTCGCCGGACGTGCCATTACCGCCGCCGGGGCCGGAGCGCTGCGGGTCGTCCTGCTGCGTGCCGGGGGTCGGGTCGCCGCTGGGGGCAGCGGCCGCGGCCGCCGGCGTGTCCGCGCCGCCGGAGCAACCGGCGAGCACGAGGACCGTGGCCGCAGCGAGCGCCGGGAGCACCACGAAGGCGCGGTGTCGCGTGGGACGGGACATGGGAAGACTCCTTGCTGAGAGAGGTTTACTCCGCGCGCAGCGCGTCGATGGGGGCCAGGCGCGCGGCGCGCGTGGCCGGGTAGACGCCGAAGACCAGGCCGATGCCCATCGCGATCACGACGGAGCCCGCGACCGCGGCGCCGGACACGACGACCGACGAGCCGAGCAGGCCGGGCAGGACCTGGGCGGCGACGATCCCGAGCGCCGCGCCGAGCACGCCGCCGGCCAGGCCGAGCACCGTGGCCTCGACCAGGAACTGCCGGCGGATGGCCCACGGCGGGGCGCCGAGCGCCTTGCGCAGCCCGATCTCGCGCGTCCGCTCCGTGACGGAGACGAGCATGATGTTCATGACCCCGATGCCCCCGACCAGCAGGGACAGGGCCGCGATGCCGGTGAGCAGGACCGTCAGCGTCTTGTAGACCGCGGTCGCCGTCGACACCAGGGCGTCCTGGCTGTTGATGGTGAAGTCGATGTTGTCGGCGTCGGTGATGCCGTGCAGGTTGAGCAGCAGCGCCTCGGCCTCCTGGTACGCGGCGTTGAGCTGGTCGGTCGAGGCCGCCTGCACGTAGATCGTCGACACGGCGTTGCGGTCCTGGCCGCCGACGAGCGTGTCCGCGGCCGTCGACATCGGGATGACCGCGACGTCGTCGAGGTCGCTGTCGCCGCTGGCGCCCTGTGCCGCCAGCACGCCGACGACCCGCAGGTCGGTGTCGCCGACGGTGACCGTCTGGCCGACCACCCGCGTCGAGCCGAACAGCTCCTCCGCGGTCTCGGGTCCGAGCACGACCACGGCTGCGCGATCACGATCGTCGTCGGCCGTGAAGAACGCGCCGGTGGCGAGCGTACGGCCGCGGACGTCGAGCCAGTCCGCACTGGTGCCGGTGACGCTGGTGGTCCAGTTGGTGTCGTTGGCCTCGAGCGAGGTCGACGTCGTCTTCTCGGCGGCGACCTTGCCGATGTCGGGCGCGTTGACCGACGAGGCGAGGGCCGCGGCGTCGGCCGTGGTCAGCGTGGTGCGCGAGCCGAAGCCCCCGCGCACGCCCTCGGAGCTGGTGCTGCTGCCCGGCTTGACGATGAGCAGGTTGCTGCCCAGCTGACTGATCTGCTCGCTGACGTCCTTCTGCGTGCCGAGCCCGAGCCCGACCGTGAGGATGACCGCGGCGATGCCGATGAGGATGCCCAGCACGGTGAGGATCGACCGCATCGCGTGCGACGTCACCGCCGACCAGCCCGTGCGCAGGGTCTCGGTCCAGGTCATGCGACACCCCCGACGATGAGCCCGTCGTGGACGCGGACCACCCGCTGCGCGCGCTCGGCCACGTCGGCCTCGTGCGTGATGAGGACGATCGTGCGGCCCTGCGCGTGCAGCTCGTCGAAGAGCTCCAGGACGTCGCTCGTGGACGTCGAGTCGAGGTTGCCCGTCGGCTCGTCGGCCAGGAGCAGGGCGGGTTCACCGACGAGCGCGCGGGCGACCGCGACGCGCTGCTGCTGGCCGCCGGACAGCTCGCCCGGGCGGTTGTCGAGCCGGTCGCCGAGGCCGACGCGCTCGAGAGCGGCCGCCGCACGCACCTTGCGGGACGCCGCGGGCACGCGGCCGTAGACCAGCGGCAGCTCGACGTTGCGCCACGCGGACAGCGAGGGCAGCAGGTTGAACTGCTGGAACACGAAGCCGATCTGACGGTTGCGGATGTCCGCGAGGTCGATCTCGTCGAGCTCCCCCACGTCCTCGCCGGCCAGGTGGTAGGTGCCGCTGGAGAGCGTGTCCAGGCAGCCGAGGATGTTCATCAGGGTCGACTTGCCCGACCCAGACGGCCCCATGACCGCCACGTACTCACCCTGCTCGATCCGCAGGTCGATGCCGCGCAGCGCCTCGAACTCGATGCTGCCCGAGGTGTACGTCTTGCGGACGCCGACCAGGTCGATGACCGGGTCGGTCCTGCTCGACTCGGGCGCCGCCTCGGCGTACGGCAGCGTCAGCTCAGCCATTCGTCTGGCCGCCCTGCTGGACCTGCGGTCCGCCGGGGCCGCCCGGGAACGCGCCCTCGGGGAACGGCCCGCCCTGCTGCTGGTCCTGGTTCTGCCGGCCGGTGCCGCCCGAGCCCGGCGTGAACGTCGCGAGCACGACCTCGTCGCCCTCGGCCAGGCCGTCGGTGATCTCGGTGAGGTTGCCCGACGTCTCCCCCGTGGTGACGGTGACCTCGACGGCCTTCCCGTCCGCGTCCACCTGCGTGACGGTCGCGGTGCCGTCCGTCGCGGTGGTGACCGCGAGGCTCGGCACGGTGAGGACGTCGGTGCGGCGCTCGTAGACCAGCTCGACGTCCGCGGAGACGCCGTCGTGCAGGCCCTCCTGGTCGCCGGTGACCGCGACGGTCACGGGGTAGGCCGCGACGCCGGAGTCGCTGGTGGAGAGCAGGCCGATCTCGCTGATGGTGCCGAACACGGTGTCGGTAGCGCCGTCGAGGGTGACCTCGGCCTGGTCGCCGACCGCGATGAGCGCGACGTCCGCGTCGCTCACCGTGACGTCGACCTCCCACGCGTCGGTGCCGACGATGGTGAACTGCGCAGTCGTCGTGTCCGTGCCGCCACCGGTGCTCGGGCCGGTGCTGCTGCCGCCGCTGACGGCGTCACCGACCTCGAGGTCGACCGCGGTGAGCAGGCCGGCGACAGGCGCGGTCAACGTCGCGCCGTCCATCGCGGTCTGCGCGGCGTCGACCCCGGACCGGGCCACGTCGACCTGTGCCTGCGCGGCCGCGATCTGCGCGGTGCCCGTCGCGTCCGACAGCTTGGCCTGCGCGCTGGCCAGCGTGGCCTTGGCCTCCAGCAGGTCGGCGTTGAGCTGCAGGGTGTCCACCGTCGCGAGCGTCTGCCCGGCCGTCACGGTCTGCCCGACCGCCACCGGCACCGCGGTGACGGTGCCGCTGACGTCGAAGCTCACGTCCTGCCGCACCGACGGGGTCAGCGTTCCGCTGCCGCCGACCGACTTCTGCATCGTCGTCAGGCTCGCCGCCACGGTCCGCGTCACGGGCGCCGACGACGCCGCCGACGCGTCCCTGATCCCGAACCACCAGATTGCCGCGGCGACGAGGCCGACGAGGACCACGGCGGAGACCGTCCTCGTCAGCGGCGTCGTCCGCCTCCACACGTGCTGCATGTTCTCCCTCACGTCGACCCGGTCGTCTGACCTGGGCCGAACGTAGGAATGCGCACTGGGCCGGGCTTAGCACCGGCCTGTGGTCCACCTGTGAGTCACGAGCCCGCGATCGCGGCAGCCCCCGGGCGACCCGAGCGGACGACGACTATGGAAGCCAGTCCGGCGACGGCCAGCGCCGCGGCGACGAGCAGTGCCGTCCTGGTGTCGGCGAGCGTCGACAGCAGCGCGACGCCCAGCGCTCCGCCGACCGCGAACGACGTGTCCGCGATGCCGGCGGCGACACCAGAGTCGGCGTCGGGAGCACCGGACACGGCAGCGATCTGGGCGCCGACGAAGGCCGCGCCGAGCCCCGCGCCGAACGCGAGGAGCCCGACCACCAGCGGGACGGCCACGGCCGCGAGCACAAGGCTGCCGACGGCCAGGAGCAGCATCCCCGCCGCGGCGACCGGGCCCACACCCTGGCGCGTCACGACCGCCTGCCCGGCGAACGAGCCGACCACGGACATGCCCGTCATGGCGGCGGTGGCGATCCCGAACTGCACCGGGGACATCCCGAGCACCCGCTGCGCGTGCAGCGTGAGCACCAGCAGCACCCCGTCGACGCACATCCCGGCCACCAGCAACAGCACGTTGCCGCCGACGAGCTGCCGCGACCGGACCACGCGCGGCGGGACGAGCGGGGCCGACGACCGGCGCTCGACCAGCATGAACGCGACCATCAGCACGGCCGACCCCGCCAGGGCGGTCCGGGACGGCTCGCTTATCCCGAGCACGAGCAGCACCAGCGACGCCGTGACGGCGACCGCTCCCGCGACGTCGAAGGTCCGCGGCAGGGCCGCGTCCCGGCTCTCCGGCAGCAGCACCCGCGCGAGCACGAGCAGCGCCGCCCCGACGGGCACGTTGACGAAGAAGATCCACGGCCAGCCCCACAGGCTCGTGATCGGCCCGCCCAGCAGCAGCCCGGCGGTGCCGCCGACCCCGCCGATACCGCCCCAGATCCCGAGGGCGCGGTGGCGCTCGGGACCGGGCGCGAACGTCGTCAGCACCAGCGACAGGGCCGTCGGCGCCATGACCGCGGCGCCGACCCCCTGGACCACACGGGCGCCGACGAGCACGGCCGGACCGTCGGCGAGCCCGCACGCCAAGGACGCGACCGTGAACACCGCGATGCCCGCGAGGAACACCCGCCGTCGGCCCAGCAGGTCCGCCAGCCGACCCCCGAAGAGCAGCAGCCCGCCGAACGTGACCAGGTAGGCGCTGAGCACCCACTGCACGCCGTCGAGAGTGAAGCCGAGCCCCGCTTGGATGTCCGGGAGGGCGACGTAGACGATCGTGCTGTCCAGGACCACCACGAAGAACGCGGTGCCGAGCAGTGCCAGAACCCAGTTCTTGTGCATGTTGCACCGTACTACCGACTAGTTAGTAGTTATAACCATCTAGTATGGAGCAATGACACGCTCGTACGACGACGGCTGCKGGATCGCCCATGCGCTCGACCTCGTCGGGGAGCGGTGGGCCCTCCTCGTGGTCCGGGAGCTGCTCCTCGGCCCCAAGCGGTTCACCGACCTGCGCGCCGGGCTGCCCGGCATCAGCGCGAACATCCTCAGCCAGCGGCTGCGAGAGCTCGAGGCCGTGGACGTCGTCGCGCGCGCGACGCTGCCGCCGCCAGCCGGCTCGGCGGTCTACGAGCTGACGCCGCGTGGCCGCGAGCTGGAACCCGTCGTCCTCGCGCTCGGCCGCTGGGGCGTCCGCTCCCCCACGCTCCCGCGCGACGCGCACATCGGCGTCGACTCCGTGATCCTGTCGCTCGAGTCGCAGCTGGTGCACACCGAACCGCCCGCCTCCTATCTGCTGCGCCTGGGCGACTACGACTTCACGGCCCGGCTGCACGACGGCCGCATCGACATCGCGCGTGGCGCGGTCGAGCACGCCGACGCCGTCATCGAGACGACGCCCCGCCACCTCGACGCGCTCGTGTCGGGCGGCCGCACCCTGGCGGAGCTCGTCGACGCCGGCGAGGCGACGACGGGCGGCGACACCGCCGTCGCGCACCGCTTCGCCGCCTACTTCGCGACGCCCTGAGCGACCCATCGCGTGCCGTGTGCGGCGCGCAGAACCTCTCCTTCCCGCCGCACCACCCGAGCCCCAGCGCCCTGCACACCCAACGTCCCAGCAGATGTGTGTCCTGACCTGCATCTGCTCGGACGTTGCTGCGGTGCTAGTCCGCGGGGAGCAGGAGGCCGTCGCGGATCAGGCCGCGGGCCGACGGGAGGACGTCGGCCGCGACCGCGTCGGCGCCGACCTCCAGCAGGGCACCCAGGGCGTTGACGATCTGGCCGACAGTCAGCTCGCCGTCGCAGACGCCGACGAAGCCCGCCAGCGCCGTGCCTGCCTGGACCGCGCGACCGAAGCCGCCGCCCTGGCGCAGCAGCACGACCTGCGGGTCCGGGTCACCGGGCGTCAGGTACCGCTCCTCGGTGACGTCCGGTGCGACGACGAGGCGCTGACCTGCGAGGTCGTCGTCGGACATCGAGAGCCAGTCGTGGGCGGCGAGCGACGCCGCGATCGCGGGCCCGAGCGGCTGGCGGACGGTGCTGGTGACCTCCTCGAGCCGCCGCAGCGACGGCTCACCGAGGGGCTTGCGCAGGGTCACGAAGCCGAACCCGATCCCCTCGACGTCCCGCGACGCGAAGTCGTCGAGCCACTGCCCGTACCGCTCGGCCCAGGCCGCCCGGTCCCGGTCGGGGGTAGTCCCGCCGTCGCGGATCCACGTCTCGGCGTACTGCGCGGGGTCCTGCAGCTCGCGCTGGACCACCCAGCCGTCCAGCCCGCTCGCGTCGAGCCACGAGCCCACCCGCTCGTGCCACTCCTCGCCGCGCCGCACCTCCCAGTTGCCCAGCAGCTGCGCGACGCCGCCCGGCGCCAGCACCGCCGCGACGCCCTCGATCAGCTCCTGCACGATCGCGTCCCCGGAGCGCCCGCCGTCGCGGTACTCGTATGACGGCATGCCCGGCGTGCGCGGCGTGATGACGAACGGCGGGTTGCTGACCACGAGGTCGAACCGCTCCTGCGCGACCGGCTCCAGCATCGACCCCTCGCGCAGCTCGAGCCGGAACCCGTCCAGGCCGGCGAGCTCCGCGTTGAACCGCGCGAACCCGAGCGCCCGCCGCGAGATGTCGGTGCCGACCACCCGCCGCGAGTGCCGCGAGGCGTGCAGCGCCTGGATCCCGCAGCCGGTGCCCAGATCGAGCACGTGGTCCCGCTCGTCGCGGACCGTGACCTGCGCCAACGTGGTGGACGCCCCGCCGACGCCGAGCACGTGGTCGGTCCGCAGCGCGGTCCCGGTGGCCAGCTCGCCCAGGTCGGACGCGATCCACCAGTCGACCTCGCCCCCGCCGTCGACCGCCGTGTAGGGGCGCAGGTCCACGCGGGCGCGCACCTCGTCGCCGTCGACCTCGACCAGGCCCAGCCGTGCGGCGCCGGCCACCGTGAGCGTCGGCAGCGCGCGCTCGAGCGCCGCGCGCGGGGTCGTCTCCCCCAGCAGGAACGTGCGGATCAGTCCCGCGACGACGTCGTCGGCAGCCGCCGCGGTCGCGCGCAGCGCCGGCACGGGCTCCTCGCGGTGCAGCGCGTCCGCGGCGACCGCCCCGAGCACCTCCTCGACGCCGGCGACGCCGTACCCGCTCCTCGTCAGGTCGTCGCGGAGCGYCGCGACGAGCGCCGCATCGGGCTGGGGCGCGCCGGGCGCGGAGTCATGAGCCACGCAGCCATCATCCCTTCCCCGGCCCCACCACCCACGGCAACGTCCGCGCGTTCGGTCGTCGGGACGCTCGATCGTGCGGACGTCCGGCACAAGACTTCGCAACGTCCGCACATTCGGTTGTCGGGACGCTCGAATGTGCGGACGCTGCGGCTACGTCAGGGGGTCAGGTCGACGACGAGGGGGCGGTGGTCGCTGGCGACGAGGACCTCGGGGCCTTCCAGGACCCGCGGAGCCGAGAAGGTGAGATCCGGCGTGACCAGGATCGCGTCGATGCGCTGGTGCGGCTCGACCGCGGGGAACGTGGGGCCGCCGGTCGGGGCGGTGTCGACGAGCACGCCGGTGAGCCGCGCCCAGGCCGGCCCGTCGGGGAGCTCGTTGAGGTCGCCGAGGACGACGGTCCGTGCGGTCGGGACGTGGTCCCGCAGCACGTCGGAGAGGTGCTCGGCGCGCTCGTCGCGGACCAGCGAGAGGTGGACGACCACGAACCGGATGCCGTCAACGGTCGCCACCGAGACGCCGCGGCGGGTGGTCCCGGGCCGCCAGGACAGCCGCAGCGCACGGGCGTCGGACACCTGCCGGCCCGGCGCGACCAGCAGGGCGGTGGTCCGCGCACCGCGGCCGTTGACGACCGCGCGCAGGCCGGCGGCGCGCCCGAACCGGGMCAGCCGCCACCGTCCGAGCACGCCGCGAGGCGGCTCCTGCACGGCGAGCACGTCGGGCGCCGCGGCACGCACCACCGCGACGACGTCGGGCCGGGACAGGTGCAGACCCTTGATGTTGTAGGTCATGACCCGGAGGCGGGGGGTGCTGATGGTCACCGGCACATCCTCGCGTGAGGTCCGCACCCGTGGCGGCTCTGACCTGCTCGAGTGCGGACGCTGCGGCCGAGGATCACTCGTGGCCCAGCAGCCACCGGACCTCGCGGCGGAACAGGTCGACGCGGGACGGCGAGTCGTAGGAACGGACGTCGTGCCCCAGCGCGTCGTAGACCACCCGAGCGGGGCCAGGCGCGACCCAGACGACCGGGTGCGCGGCGCCCTCCTGGTCGGCAACGACGAGCACGTGCACGTCCGGCGAGACGGCGAGCGAGAGGTACCGCTCGTCGGCGGCCTCGACGAAGCTCAGCCCGGCCGTGATGGGGTGCCCGGCGGAGACCACCCTGAACGCGGCCTGCCCGTGCGGGGGGTGCCACGACGTCCCCTCGACCCACCGGCCGCCCAGCACGGAACCCCAGGTGGGCGAGTCGAGGAACGTGTTCGTCGCCTGGTGCAGCCCGAGCACGGGGACCCCGGAGGCGACGAGCTCGTCGAGCCGGGCATGGAACGGCGCCCAGTCCTCGTCGGACCCGTCGAACTCCACGTCGGGCCGCCCGCGACCCGAGGCCACGATGACCAGGTCGGGGTCGACATCACCGAGCGCGGACGGCATCGTGCCGCGGATCGTGGCGTCGATGCCGTCGTCGGCGAGCAGCGACGCCACGCGGTGGGAGATCGCCGCGGCGTCGTGCCACGGGTCCTCGTACCGGCCGTGGCCGGCGAGCACCAGTGCGTGGGGCATCAGTCCTCCTCGGGGTTACGACACACCGGTTCGACCACACCACAGGGAGCAGTGGCGCGCACCCCCGTTGCCCGGCGTGACAGACGACGATGCCCCCGGCCGTGGCCGGGGGCATCGTCGAGGAACGTCAGCGTGCGAGCGCCTTCTCGGCCTCGCGGGTCAGGTCAGACTGGTCGGCTCGCGCCGCACGAAACCGCGACATCACGACGGCGCCGCCCGCGATGAGCGCGGCGACGACGGCGATGGTGACTCGGACCGTGGTGTTGGCGTCGGTCCCCACCGAGACGGCCACGACGGCCGGCGCGATGAGCAGCGAGACCAGGTTCATCACCTTGATCAGCGGGTTGATGGCCGGTCCGGCGGTGTCCTTGAACGGGTCGCCCACGGTGTCGCCGATGACCGCCGCCGCGTGGGCGTCGGACCCCTTGCCACCGAAGTTGCCGTCCTCGACGATCTTCTTCGCGTTGTCCCAGGCACCGCCCGAGTTGGCCAGGAACACCGCCATGAGCACGCCGGTCGCGATGGCCCCGCCGAGGAACCCGGCGAGCGGGCCGACGCCGAGGCCGAAGCCGACGGCGATCGGCGCGAACGCCGCGAGCAGGCCGGGTGTGGCCAGCTCCCGCAGGGAGTCACGGGTGCAGATGTCGACGACCTTGCCGTACTCCGGCCGCTCCTCGTACGTCATGATCCCGGGGTGCTCGCGGAACTGGCGACGGACCTCGAACACGATGGCTCCGGCTGCGCGGGTCACGGCGTCGATGGCCAGGCCCGAGAAGAGGAAGACGGTCGCGCCGCCGAGGATCACGCCGACCAAGGTGACCGGGCTGATGATGCTGTAGTTGAGCATCGAGGCGGTGATGTCGCCCGTCACGTCGCCCGCGGTGGCCAGCGCCCGGGCGACCGCCTCCGCGTACGACCCGAACAGCGCGGTCGCCGCGAGGACGGCCGTCGCGATCGCGATGCCCTTGGTGACGGCCTTCGTGGTGTTGCCGACGGCGTCCAGGTCCGTGAGGATCTGCGCGCCCTCGGGCGTCACGTCGCCCGACATCTCGGCGATGCCCTGTGCGTTGTCGCTCACCGGCCCGAACGTGTCCATGGCGACGATGACGCCGACCGTGGTGAGCAGGCCGCAGCCCGCCAGCGCGATGAGGAACAGGGACAGCGCCACCGAGCCGCCGGCCAGCAGGAACACGCCGCAGATCGCCGCGGCGATGATGCCCGCGGTGTAGACGGCGGACTCGAAGCCGACCCCGATGCCCGACAGGACCACGGTCGCCGCGCCGGTGAGGGTGGTGCGCGCGACATGGAGCGTCGGCTTGCTCGTCGTCCCCGTGAAGTACCCGGTGACCCAGAGGATGATCCCGGCGAGGACGACGCCGATAGCCACGGCCACGGATGCGATGAGGCGCGGGTCGCCGGCGTGCGTCTCCAGGCCGGCGGTGCCGCCCGTGAAGTCCGCGAAGGTCGACGGCAGGTAGACGAACGCCGCGATCGCCGACAGGCCGACGCCCACCAGAGCCGAGATGTAGAAGCCGCGGTTGATGGCCGCGAGGCCGCTCTCCGCGCCGCGCACCCGCGTGATGAACACGCCGAGCACCGCGACGAGCGCGCCCATAGCCGTGACGATCAGCGGGAACACGAGTCCCTGCTCGCCGAACGCCGCCTTGCCCAGGATGAGTGCCGCGACGAGCGTCACCGCGTAGGACTCGAACAGGTCGGCGGCCATGCCGGCGCAGTCGCCCACGTTGTCGCCGACGTTGTCCGCGATCGTGGCCGCGTTGCGCGGGTCGTCCTCCGGGATGCCCTGCTCGACCTTGCCGACGAGGTCGGCGCCCACGTCGGCGGCCTTGGTGAAGATGCCGCCGCCGACGCGCATGAACATGGCGAGCAGCGCCGCACCGAAGCCGAAGCCCTCGAGCACCGCCGGCGCCTCGGCCTTGTAGATGAGAACCACGGACGCGGCGCCGAGCAGGCCGAGGCCCACGACGCTCATGCCCACGAACCCGCCGGTCCGGAACGCGATGCGCGCGCCTTCTGCACGCCCACCCTTCTCGGACGCGGCGGCCGCCACCCGGACGTTGGCCCGCGTGGCCAACCACATGCCCAGGTACCCGATCGCCGCGGAGAACCCGGCGCCGATCAGGAAGAAGATCGACCGACCGACCTTGACGCCGCTGTCGCCCGGCAGCAGGAACAGCAGGGCGCAGACGACGACCGCGAAGAGGGCCAGGGTGCGGAACTGGCGGCTCAGGTACGCCGCTGCCCCTTCCTGGACCGCGCGCGCGATCTCGCGCATGGACTCGGTCCCTTCACCGGCCGCGAGCACCTGGCGGCGCAGGACGACAGCGATGAGCAGGGACGCGACCGCAACGGCCGCGATGACACTGACGATCGTGATGCTCGTTGACCCGAGCTCGACCATGCATCCTCCTCGGACATCAGCGAGGCCCCCTGACCACGCTTGCCCCGCAGCCCCGTTGCTGCGCGACCCGGTGAGTCTAGCCAGCAGATGTGACGTAGATCGCACCACGACGCGTCGATCATGTTGCCCGACGGTTCCGATCTGACCGGCGCCTGGGGGGTGACGTGACGAGTGGGAACGGGTGACCAGGGAGAGCGAGATCCAGGCGCGCGTCCTGCGGGTCCTGAGGCGACACCGGGAAGTCACCCGTCTGCCCACGAACGACTGCCGACCGACCACCAGGCCTCAGGCGCTGAGTGCGGCCTCGACCGTCTCGTGCACGGTGAACACCTGCAGCAGCGCGGTGATGCGGAAGACCTTGAGCAGCTTCTCGGAGTCGATCACCAGCTGCAGCTGTCCGCCGGCGATCCGGACCTTCTTCAGGGTGCCGACGAGCACGCCGAGGCCGGTCGAGTCCATGAACGTGACCGCGCGCAGGTCGATGACGAGGTCCGTGCGGTCGCGGTCGAGGAGCTCCGCCAGGTGGTCGCGCAGGGCGTCGGCGGACGACACGTCGATCTCGCCCTCGACGTCGACGACCGTCCGAGGACCGACGTCCCGGCTGGTCACACGCACATCCACCACGGTCGGCTCCCCTCTGGGCCATTCATAACAGAGTGGGGGCCCACGACGAAGACGTGTTACCCCAGCAACCGCTGTGAGTTGCCCAGGGCTGCTCGGTACTCGTCCGTGGTGCCGTCCGGCCGGACCTCCTGCAGGACGTGGTCCCGGACGCCCAGGTCGGCCAGGACCGACCCCAGCGCCGCGACGTCGGCGGCGCCGAGCACGGTCGGGTCGACGGTCGTGCGGACCTGCACCGCGACTCCCGCGTCCAGCACGAGCCGGAGCGAGGCGAACGCCGCGTCGGCGCTCGTCGTCGGCCCCCCGACCCGGGTGATCGCGCGGTAGAGCCCCGCGGGCGCCTTGATGTCGAGCCCCACCCAGTCGACGTGCGGGAGCACGGCGGCCAGCTGGCGCGGGTAGGCGCCCGCCGTGTGCAGCCCGACCCCGAACCCCGCCGCCCGGACCTCGCGCGCTGCGTCGACCAGCCCGGCCTGCCTCGTCGGCTCCCCGCCCGAGAACACGAGCCCGTCGAGCAGCCCGTGCCGCCGTCCGAGCAGGTCGACGACCTCCGCCCAGGGCACGCTCCCCGGCAAGCGCGGGTCGAGGATCGCCGCGTTGTGGCAGTACGTGCACCGCCACGGGCAGCCCTGCAGGAAGACCGTCGCGACGAGGCGGCCCGGCCAGTCGCACGACGACAGCGGGACCAGGCCGGCGATCGCCAGGTCGCTCATACCAGCGCGGCCGCGCGCTCCCGGAAGGGCACCCGCTCGATGTGCTCGCCCTGCTTGCCCACGTTGAACGAGCTCACCGGCCGGTGGTACCCCATCACCCGCGTCCACACCTCGCACGCCTCGGCGCACGTGGGGCACGTGGGGTGCTCGCCGGCCAGGTAGCCGTGGCTCGGGCAGATCGAGAACGTCGGCGTGACGGTGAGGTACGGCAGCCGGAAGCTCGACAGCGCGCGGCGGACCAGCGTCCGGCACGCGTCGGGGCTGGACAGTCGCTCGGCCATGTACAGGTGCAGGACCGTGCCGCCCGTGTACTTGGTCTGCAGCTCGTCCTGGCGGCTCAGCGCCTCGAACGGGTCGTCGGTGTACCCGACCGGGAGCTGCGAGGAGTTGGTGTAGTACGGGTGGTCCGGCGTGCCGGCCTGCAGGATGTCGGGGAACCGGCGCAGGTCCTCCTTGGCGAACCGGTACGTCGCGCCCTCGGCAGGCGTGGCCTCCAGGTTGTACAGGTGGCCCGTCGCCTCCTGCAGCTCCACCATCCGGGCGCGCACGTGGTCGAGGACGCGCACGACGAGGGCGTGGCCGCGGTGGTCGACGAGGCCGTACCGGTCGCCGGTGAGGTTGCGGACCATCTCGTGCAGGCCGTTGACCCCGATGGTCGAGAAGTGGTTTTCGAGCGTGCCGAGGTAGCGCCGGGTGTACGGGAACAGCCC
This sequence comes from Cellulomonas sp. P5_E12, assembly GCF_054049315.1. Lineage (NCBI taxonomy): Bacteria > Bacillati > Actinomycetota > Actinomycetes > Micrococcales > Cellulomonadaceae > Cellulomonas > Cellulomonas sp. P5_E12. Next base: position 25,810 of record NZ_JBFUMP010000029.1, read on the forward strand.
GTCGTCGATGAGCCGCTGGATGAGCGTCCGCTTGAGCTCCAGCGACGTGCACGCCAGGTCGATCAGGCGGTCCATCTCCGTGAGCAGCGTCTGCTCGTCGTCGTAGAGGTACCCGAGGCGGGCGCAGTTGATGGTCACGACGCCGATGGAACCCGTCTGCTCCGACGACCCGAACAGCCCGTTGCCCCGCTTGAGCAGCTCGCGCAGGTCCAGCTGCAGGCGGCAGCACATCGACCGGACGTCGCCGGGGTTGAGCTCGGAGTTGAGGAAGTTCTGGAAGTACGGCAGGCCGTACTTGGCGGTCATCGCGAACAGGCGGTCGGCGTTCTCGGAGTACCAGTCGAAGTCCTTGGTGACGTTGTACGTCGGGATCGGGAACGTGAACACCCGGCCCGAGGCGTCGCCGTCGGTCATGACCTCGATGTACGCGCGGTTGATCAGGTCCATCTCGCGCTGCAGCTCGCCGTAGGTGAACTCGCACGGCTCGCCGGCGACGAGGGGGACCTCGTCGCGCAGGTCGTCCGGGCACGTCCAGTCGAACGTGAGGTTGGTGAACGGCGTCTGGGTGCCCCACCGGGACGGCACGTTGAGGTTGTAGACGAGCTCCTGGACGCCCTGCAGCACCTGCGCGTAGGTCAGTCCGTCGAGCCGCACGTACGGCGCCATGTAGGTGTCGAACGAGCTGAACGCCTGCGCGCCGGCCCACTCGTTCTGCATGGTGCCCAGGAAGTTCACGATCTGTCCGATCGCGGAGCTGAAGTGCCGCGGCGGGCGCGCGTCGACCTTGCCGGGCACGCCGTTCAGGCCCTCGGCGAGCAGTGTCCGCAGGGACCAGCCGGCGCAGTACCCGGAGAGCATGTCGAGGTCGTGGATGTGCAGGTCGCCGTCGCGGTGCGCACGGCCGATCTCGGGCGGGTACACGTGGCTGAGCCAGTAGTTGGCGACGACCTTGCCGCTGGTCTGCAGGATCAGACCGCCCAGCGAGTAGCCCTGGTTGGCGTTGGCGGACACGCGCCAGTCGCTGCGGTCGAGGTACTCGTCGATCGACGAACCCACCTCGACGACCACTCGCTCGGACATGTCTGACACTCCTCGTCGTCGGGGACCGGGTGCGCCAGTTCTATGCCGGGGTTCGCCCTCGTCGGGGGGACCTACGTCCTGTCACCGCTCGACATCCGCGGCGTGTCGCTCCAGGTCAGCCCCGCACGAACCGCACCGGGTCGCCCGGGCGCAGCTGCCCCAGGAGGCCGAGCGCGTGCCGGCGCACCACCGCGGCGACCGGGTAGCCGCCGGTCACCGGGTGGTCGACGGAGAACACGACGGGCTGCCCGTCCGGCGGCACCTGCACGGCCCCGACGACCAGGCCTTCCGAGGGAAGCTCGCGGCCCGCTCGCTCGGGCGTGCGCGGGATCGCCGGGCCCGCCAGGCGCACGGCGACCCGGTTGGTCGCGGGTGTCACGCGGTAGGCCTCCCGCACCAGCCGCGCCACGGCGTCGTCGAACCAGTCCGCGTGCGGTCCGGGGACCACGGGCAGCTCGAACCGGTCCGGCCACGCGCGGACGGGCGCGACGTCGACCAGCGGCCAGCGGTCGGGAGCCGGACCGATCGGCAGGACGTCGCCCGCGGCGAGCGGGTCGGGCCCCAGGCCGGCCAGCTGGTCGGTGCTCCGCGAGCCGAGCATGGCCGGCACGTCGACGCCCCCGCGCACGGCCACGTAGGTCCGCACGCCGACCGCGACCGTCCCGAGCCTCAGCTCCGCGCCCGCCGGCAGCTCGAGCACCGCCTCGTGCCCCACCGGTCGGTGGTCCAGCCACGCCGGGCCGCGCGCTCCCGTGAGCGCCACCGTCAGGTCGCCGCGAGCGCGCACGCGAAGGCCGCCGACCAGGACCTCGAGGCCGGCGGCGCCCTCGTCGTTGGCGACGAGCCGGTTGGCCAGGCGCAGCGCGCCGGCGTCGGCCGCCCCGGAGCGCCCCACGCCGATGTGGGCCCACCCGGGCCGCCCGAGGTCCTGGACGAGGGTGAGGAGGCCGGGTTCGACGACCTCGATCGCGCCCGTCATCGGGCCACGAACCGCACGCGGGTGCCGGGCTGCAGCAGCGCCGGCGGAATGCGGTCCACGTCGAACAGCGCGGCCCCGCACCGGCCCAGCAGGCGCCAGCCGCCCGGGGTCGCCGCGGGGTAGACCGCGCTGAACTCGTCGGCGATCGCCACCGAGCCCAACGGCACGCGCTCGCGCGGCCGGTCGAGCCGCGGCACGCGCAGCGCCGGGTCCAGCCCCGTGAGGTACGCGAAGCCGGGCATGAATCCGCCGAACGCGACGGTGTAGCGCGCTGCCGTGTGCCGTTCGACGACCTCGCCCTCGGTGAGCCCCGTCAGGCCTGCGACGTCGGCGAGGTCGGGGCCGTCGTAGTCGACGTCCAGGACGACCTCCGGTCCGCCGTCGGCCCGCGGACCCTCGGTCCGCGCCGCCCACCAGCGCCCGACCGGGAGGTCGCCGGCGTCCGCGCCGTCGCGCACCCGCAGCAGCAGGGTGCGCGCAGCGGGCACCTGGTCGACGATCGTCGCCGCGTCCGGGTCCGATCCGCGCGCAACCCGGACCGCGTCGTCGAGCGCGCGGACCTCGGCCAGGCCGGGCAGCTCGACCAGCACGGCGTCGTCCCCGTAGGGCAGCACCCGCAGGTCGTCGGTCATGCGTCGATCTTCCTCGCCCTCGGGGACCGTGACCGCGACCCCGTCCGTCGGCTCCTCACGCCGTCCCCGCGAACGGGGCGACGTGCACCCCGGCCCCGGTGAGCGCCGCACGCACGGCGACCGCGAGCGCCGCGGCACCGGGGGTGTCGGAGTGCACGCACACCGACTCGGCGGCCACCCGCACGTCCGTGCCGTCGACCGCGCGGACCACGCCCTCGACCGCGATCCGCACGACCCTCGCCGCCACCTGTTCGGCGGACGTCACGAGCGCCCCGGGCTCGGAGCGCGGCACCAGCGTGCCGTCGGGCCGGTACCCGCGGTCGGCGAACGCCTCCCTGACCGCGCGCAGCCCCTTCGCCGTCGCTGCGGCGAGCACCGCGGAACCGGGCAGCCCGACCACCGGCAGGTGATCGATCGCATCGACCACCGCCTGGGCCTGCGCGTCGTGGTGGACGACCGCGTTGTAGAGGGCGCCGTGCGGCTTCACGTAGGCCACCCGCGTCCCTTCGCGGAGCGCGATCTCCCGCAACGCCGCGATCTGCTGCGCCACCTGATCGCGGAGCACGTCCGCCGGCACGTCGAGGAACCGTCGGCCGAAGTGCTCCCGGTCGAGGTAGGACACGTGGGCGCCGATCGCCACCCCGCGCTCCGCCGCGGCCCGGCAGACCGCCGCCATGATGCGCGCGTCGCCCGCGTGAAACCCGCAGGCGACGTTGGCGCTGCTCACCACGTCGAGCAGCTGCGCGTCGAGGCCGTCGACGCCCGCCACCCACGCGTCGAGCTCCTCGCCGAGGTCGCAGTTGAGGTCGATGCGCTGAGCCATGCCCCGATCCTGCCTCGCCTACCGCAGCCCGCGCCTGCCACCTGTGTGTCGCGCTCTCCCTCTGCGTCTCCGAAGTGCCGGGCAACCGCGTCCCTGCCCGGTGCGAGGATGGCGGCGTGGTCGACACCGGTGAGCTGCTCGACGTGCTGCTCGCCGCCGGACGACGGACCGACCGGGCCACCCACATCCGGCACGTCCCGGCCCGGCCCGGCACGCAGGCGGACTGGCCCGCGTGGGCCGACCCCGACCTGGTGCACGGGTACCGCGCTCTCGGCGTCGACCGGCCCTGGTTGCACCAGGTCGAGGCGGCAGACGCCGCATGGTCCGGCCGGCACACCGTCCTGGCCACCTCGACGGGCTCCGGCAAGTCGCTCGCGTTCTGGCTGCCTGCGCTGTCGACCACCCGCGCGGCAGCGGCGGGTGCTCTCCTCGACCCGGGCCGCATCGAGACCGTCAGCCGCCGGGCCACCACGCTCTACCTCTGCCCGACCAAGGCGCTCGCGGCCGACCAGCTCGCCGCCCTGGACCGACTCCTGGTCGCCGGCCGCACCCGCGACGTGCGGGTGGCCACCTGCGACGGCGACACCTCGCTCGACGAGCGCCGCTGGGTGCAGGAGTACGCGGACGTCGTGCTCACCAACCCCGACTTCCTGCACTTCGCCCTGCTCCCCCAGCACCGGCGATGGGCCCGGCTCCTCGGCTCGCTCCGGTACGTGGTGGTCGACGAGTGCCACGCGTTCCGCGGGGTCTTCGGCGCGCACGTCGGACTCGTCCTGCGGCGTCTGCGACGGCTCGCCGCGTCCTACGGAGCGTCGCCGACATTCGTCATGGCCTCCGCGACGACCTCCGACCCCGCAGCGAGCGCCGCACGGTTGATCGGTGTCGACCCGTCCGAGGTCACGGCGGTCACCGCCGACGCCTCCCCGGCCGGCCGCAAGACGTTCGTCCTCTGGCAGCCGCCCGAGCTGCCCGGCACCGACGCGCCGTGGTCGTCCCTCCTGCCCGCCGACGATCCCTGGGCCACGCCGCTCGCCCTGCCGGCGCACGTGACCCGTGGGCTGGACGACCTCAGCCCGCCGGGTCCCGACGACATCTGGGGTGCTCCCCTCGCCCGCACCGACCGGTCCGCGGACGACCGTTCCGATGGCTCCGCCGCGGTTCGGGCGTTGGCGGCCGCGGACGCGGCCCACCCCGGGTCGACGTCCGCGTCGGACGTGGCGCCAGCAAGGGCCGTCTCGGCGACCGACGACCCCGTCGTCCTGGCCGACCTGCTCGCCGAGGTGTTCCCCCCGACCGAGGGCTCCGGTCCGCTCGGCACCGGCGAGCGCGTCGTCGCCGAGCCCGCCGACCACCCCCGCCGGACCGCGACCGCCGAGATCGCCGACCTCCTGGCCGACCTCACCGCCGCCGGCGCCCGCAGCCTCGCGTTCACGCGGTCGCGCCGCGGAGCCGAGTCGGTCGCGGCCACCACGCGCGCGCACCTGGAGGAGATCGACCCGACCCTGGCGCGGTCCGTGTCGGCGTACCGCGGCGGGTACCTCCCCGAGGAGCGTCGCGCGCTCGAGGCCGCGATCCGGTCCGGCTCCCTGCGCGCGCTCGCGACGACGAACGCCCTCGAGCTCGGCGTCGACATCTCGGGCCTCGACGCGGTGCTCATCGCCGGCTGGCCCGGCACCCGGGTGTCGCTCTGGCAGCAGGCCGGCCGCGCCGGGCGCGCCGGCACCGACGGGCTCGTCGTTCTCGTCGCGCGCGAGGACCCGCTCGACACCTTCCTGGTCCACCACGCCGAGGCGATCTTCGACACCCCCGTCGAGGCGACCGTCTTCGACACCACCAACCCCTACGTCCTGGCGCCGCACCTGTGCGCCGCCGCGGCGGAGCAGCCGTTGCGTGCCGACGAGCTCGACCTGTTCGGCCCCCGCACCGCCGAGCTGCTGGGCGAGCTGGTCGAGCGCGGCACCCTGCGGCGACGACCCTCCGGCTGGTACTGGACGCACAACGAGTCGGCCAGCCGCCTCACCAACCTGCGCGGGTCCGGGGGCGATCCGGTGCGCGTGGTCGAGTCCGTCACCGGTCGGCTGCTCGGCACCGTGGACGCCGGGTCGGCGGACTCGACCGTCCACGACGGGGCCGTCTACGTGCACCAGGGCGCCACCTTCGTCGTCGACGAGCTGCGCCTCGAGGACGGCGTCGCCCTGGTCACGCGGCGCGACGTCGACTACGGCACATGGGCGCGCTGGGTCACCACGACCGAGATCCAGTCCGTGGACGCCGAGGTCCCGTGGGGTCCGGTGACCTGGGGGTTCGGCTCGGTCGACGTGACGACGAAGGTCCTCGGCTACCAGCGCAAACGCATCCCCGACCTGCAGGTGCTCGGCAGCGAGGAGCTCGACCTGCCCGCTCGCACGCTGCGCACGACGGCCGTCTGGTGGACCGCGCCTGCCGAGGTGCTCCTGGCGGCCGGCGTCACCGTCGAGACCGCGCCCGGCGCCCTGCACGCCGCGGAGCACGCATCGATCGGCCTCCTTCCCCTGCTGGCGACGTGCGACCGCTGGGACCTCGGCGGCCTGTCCACCGCGCTGCACGTCGACACCGAGCAGGCCACCGTGTTCGTGCACGACGCCTACCCCGGCGGCGCAGGCTTCGCGGAGCGCGGGTTCACGCTCGGGGCTACCTGGCTGCGGGCCACCCGCGACGCCATCGCCGCCTGCCGCTGCTTCTCCGGCTGCCCGGCGTGCGTCCAGTCGCCCAAGTGCGGCAACGCCAACAACCCGCTGGAGAAGGCCGCGGCGATCCGCCTCCTGGACGCCGTTCTGGCCCACGCGCCCCGACCGTGACCGGGCCGCCGGCGCTCCCCGGTTCGACCGTGACCTGGCCGACGACGGCCCCGCGCGCGCCGCTGCCGTCGCGTCCCCGGCCGCCGCGCGCACGACCACCCGCACGCGCAGCACGCCGGCGCCCTCGTCCACGCACTCGGTGACGCGGCCGCCGTTGCGGTGGACCACCTCGCCGGCCGTGGCGCACGGGTCCGCACCGGTCCCGGCGAGGATCTCGGCGGCCCCGGCGAGCGCGCCGAGGTCGGCGGCCGTCTGCGCCCGTCCGCGCGCGAGCTGAGCCGAAGCGAGCAGCCCGAGCAGCGCCGCGACGACCCCGGACACCGCCACCAGCGCGAGCAGGAGCACGGTGCCGGAGCCACGGTCGGACGCCCCGCCGCCGGTCACGGCTCGACCCGGGCGACCGCCGACGCGTCGGCGCGCAGGGGCGATCCCCGCCACGAGCCGACGGCATCCGAGACATCCACCGTGACCCATCCGCTCGCACGGCTCACGGCGACCGTGGCCTCCTGCCCGCCTACCCGGCGGGCCGTCGCGGTCACGGTCCCGTCCGGCTCCCCCAGTGCCGCGGCCCGCGCTCCGGCTCGCGCCGCGTCGGTGCACCTGGTCTGCGCCACGGCCGCCGAGGCGATCGTGAGCAGCGCGACGAGGAACAGCGCGACCGCCGGCAGCCCGACCGCCAGCTCGGCGGTGACGCTCCCCCGGTCCCCCCGCCGCGCGGCACTCACAGCGACAGCGCCTGCCGGATGATCCGCGACAGCAGCCCCTTCACCTCGTTCCCCTTGAGGATCACCACGAGCAGGCCCGCGAAGCCCACCGCGGCCAGGGTCGCGATCGCGTACTCGGCGGTCGCCATCCCGGCCTCGGCCAGCTCCTTGCGGACGTGCCGACCGCGGGCGTGCCATGCGGCCACGCGCTGCGGCAGGACCGCCCGACGCCGCGACGGGGAGCGCCCGAAGTCGGGAACCGCCACCACTGCGCCGCCCCCGTTCATCGCCGCGGCCTCGTCCTCCGGCTGGGAGACACGCGCCCCGGTCGTCTCGATCGTCATGACCTCTCCTCTCGTCGAGCGCCGTGAAGGTCCGGCGCCGCACCAGCGTCGGCTGCCGTCCGGGTCCTCCAGAGGCCCGGTCGTGGATCGGTGGGCGCCGCCTCGGACTCGCGGGCTGTGGACGGCTCGCGGTCGAGGGACGGCCCGCAGCGGCCCGCGCGACCCGCCACGCGGGCACGAGCCGCGGTCGGATCAACCGAGCAGGTCGCCCGCCAGGCTGAGCACCATCGGCACCAGGCCGAGAAGCACGAATGCGGGCAGGAAGCAGAGCCCGAGCGGGAGGACAAGGTGCACCCCGAGCGCGCCGGCGGCGGTCCGGGCTCGGGTACGCCGGTCCCGCCGCAGCTGCTCCGCTCGTGCGCGCAACGCCGGTCCGGGCGCCGAGCCCGTGGTCCAGCTGGCCTCGAGCACACGAACGACCTCGGCCAGCGGGGTCGCGGTGCCCGCCCACGCCGACTGCCAGGGCGCACCGAGGAGGAGCGCCGTACCGCCCCGGGCCAAGGCCGCTCCTTGATCGCCCCCGACGGCCGTGCCGACGGCCGACAACGCCCGAGGCACCGACGCCCCCGCCGCGACAGCCACGTCCAGCAGGTCGAGGAGCAGGACGGCGTCCACAGCCGCGCCTCCGGCCACCCGCGAACGGTGCGGAACGCGGGCCGTCGACGCTCGGCGCTCCGCAGGCGAACGGCTGCCCCACGACCACGGGCCGGTCGCCGCGCCGATCGACAGGGTGATCACGACCGCGAGCGCGACCGGGGTCACGGGCGGGCGGCCCTGCGCAGCAGAGCGGCGGTCCACCATCGGCCGAGCAGGAGCAGCCCGCCGCCGAGGACCGCCGCCGCCGTCCCCGGTCCGCCGGACAGGACGACTCCGACGGGATCCGCGCCGAGCAGCCCGCCGAGCAGCAGCCCGAGCAGCGGCAACCAGGCGAGCACCCGGGCGGTCGCCCGCGGGCCGGCCAGCGCGGCGCGGCGCTCGCCCTCGGCCTCCTCGTC
>NZ_JBFUMP010000030.1:0-55478 GCF_054049315.1 Cellulomonas sp. P5_E12
GAGCCGTCGAAGCGGCCGCGGGGGCGGCGGCAGGTGCCTGCGCGGCGGCCGGGGCCGGACGCGCGGGAGCCGGACGTGCCGGAGCCGGAGCAGCGGGTGCGGCCGGTGCGGCGGGCGCTGCAGCAGCGGCCGGCGCGGGGCGCGGAGCCTCGACCGGCGCAGCGGGTGCGGGTGCTGTGGGGGCAGCGGCGGCCGGGGCGGGCGCCGGGCGTGCCGGTGCCTTCGGGGCTGGTGCTGCTGCGGGGGCGGAACCTCCGCCACCGACCGGGTAGGTGTCACGCAGCTTGCGGACGACCGGCGGTTCGATGGTCGAGGATGCCGAGCGAACGAACTCACCGAACTCGTTCAGCTTGGTCATGATGGTCTTGCTGTCGACCCCGAGCTCTTTGGCGAGCTCGTAGACGCGGACCTTGGCCACATCTCTCCTGTCTCGGTCCGCCCGGACAGGGTCGGACCGTCGTTAGTGCTGGGTACTCATCGCTGGGTACTCATCGGTGCGTGCTCATCGGGCAGCCATCGGCTTCCAACCCGCTTTCCGTATCGACGATCGGCCTCGTCGCCGGGAACTACCCGACGACGTCCTGCTCCTGGTGCTCGAGGTGGCGGTGGACCGCGCTCGTGTCGGGCTGCCCCGCAACTCGCAGGGCACGCCCGAACGCACGTCGGCGTTCGGCCTTCTCGAGACATCCAGGATCGGGGTGCAGCCATGCCCCCCTGCCCGGCATCCGGCGACCGACGTCCACGACGAGTGCGGAAGCACTGTCCTTCGCGACGACCACCCTCAGCAGGGCTGACCTCGGGCCGGTGGCTCGGCACCCCACGCATGTGCGCACCGGACCCATGCCAGAGACATCGTTCTGCTTCTGTGGGGTCCGCCGGCTCGACGGGAGGAGCCGGACATCCGGCCCAGCCGCGGTCAGTCTACCGCGCCGAGGCACGGACGGCGTCACTCGTGAGGTCACTCACTGCCCGTCCGCGCCGTCATGAGCGCCGTGGGCGCCTTGCGACACGCTCTCTCCCGGCACCTCGGCGTCGGAGCGGATGTCGATGCGCCACCCCGTGAGCTTCGCCGCGAGGCGAGCGTTCTGGCCCTCCTTGCCGATGGCGAGCGACAGCTGGTAGTCCGGCACGACCACGCGCGCGGCGCGCGCCTCGGCGTCGACGACCGTCACGGAGAGCACGCGGGCGGGCGACAGCGCGTGCCCGATCATCTCCGCCGGGTCGTCCGAGTGGTCGACGATGTCGATCTTCTCGCCGTGCAGCTCCGCCATCACGGCGCGCACGCGGCCGCCCATCGGCCCGATGCAGGCGCCCTTGGCGTTGACGCCCGGGACGGTGGCGCGGACGGCCATCTTGGTGCGGTGGCCCGCCTCGCGCGCCATCGCCGTGATCTCGACGGTGCCGTCGGCCACCTCGGGCACCTCGAGCGCGAACAGCTTGCGCACCAGGTTCGGGTGCGTGCGCGACAGCGTCACCTGCGGACCGCGCTGCCCCCGGGCCACCTCGAGGACGTAGCCGCGGATGCGGTCGCCGTGCACGTACTCCTCGCCCGGCACCTGCTCGTGGGCGGGCAGGACGGCTTCGGTCCCACCGACGTCGATGAGCACGGTGCGCGGGTCGCGGCCCTGCTGGATGACGCCGCCGAGGACCTCACCCTCCTTGCCGCGGAAGGCACCCAGCACCTGGTCGTCCTCGGCGTCCCGCAGTCGCTGCACGATGACCTGGCGGGCGGTGGCCGTCGCGATGCGGCCGAACCCGTCGGGGGTGTCGTCGTACTCGGGGCCGTCGGGCCCCGGCGGCGGCAGGATCCCCTCGTCGTCCGGCTCGCCGACCGGCGCGGCCTCGCGGGCCCAGACGGTGACGTGCCCGGTCTTGCGGTCGACCTCCACGCGCGCGCGGGTCTGGGCACCCGGCGTGCGGTGGTAGGCGGACAGCAGCGCCTGCTCGATCGCGGAGACCAGCACGTCGAGGCTGATCTCCCGCTCACGCTCGAGCAGCCGCAGCGTGCTCATGTCGATGTCCATCTCAGCTCTCCTGTCCGGCGTCGTGGCCGGCTCTCTCGTCTTGGTCCACGTCCACAGGGCCGATGCCCGACAGGTCCACCTCGACGTGCGACTCGCGCACCTCGGTCAGGAGCACGCGGACCGGGTCGCCGACCACCGGCTTGCGGCCCTTGCGGCCCGGCGTGACCGGCACGACGACGATCACGTCGCCCTCCGCCTGGTCGGCACGGTCGACCTCGGTCAGCCGGCCGGCCAGCTTGGCGCCGTCCGACAGCGTGACCGTGACCATACGTCCCACGGCGCGCGTGTAGTGCCGGCGCTCCGTGAGCGGCCGGTAGACGCCCGGGCTCATGACGTCGAGCGTGTACTCGCCGACGATGACGTCGGCCGCGTCGAGCGCGTCGGAGACCGCGCGGGTCGCCTCGGCCACCCGGTCGAGGTCCAGCTCGCCCTCGTCGTCCTCGGTCACGTCGACGACCACCTCGACGACGGAACGCGTCCCGGACTTGCGCACGGTGACGTCCTCGAGCACGAGACCCCCGGCCACGACGGCAGGCTCCACGACGTGGCGGACCCGCTCTGCGTGTGCTGGCGCGACCATGTCAGCCTCCTGTCGGTCCAGCGGGTCGTCGGCGAGCGACGTTGCGACCCTGTGATGTTGTGGGTCCAGAGTAACGAGTCCGCGCGTGCCCGACGGCCGCGCGCCCGTGGCGTGGCAGGATCACCGGCGATGAGCGCGCGACCCGACCCTGCCAGCCCGCGGGATCTCGCGCGCCCCCTGGTCCGCGCGCTCGCCGCGGCCGTGATGGTTCTCACGCTCGCGGCCTGCGGCCTGCGGGCCGAGACACCCCCTCCGACGGAGCCCAGCCCCGACGCCGTCGAGCAGGTCCGCGCCCGCACGGTCGCCGACTCGCTCGCCCTCGCGCAGGCCGCGGGGGCCGCCGCCCTGCTGCCCGACGGCGCCGTGGAACCGGTCGCGCCCGTCCTCGCCGACGTTTCCGCGTTCTCGGACCAGCACGCCGACCAGCTGGGCGGCGTCTACGTCTCGGGCCTGCCGGCTCCCACAGGCTCCCCCACGAGCCCACCCCCCACGGCGGCCGCCACGGTGGCCGACGTCCTCGCGGAGCTCGCGACCGCGACCCGCACCGCCCTGGCCGACGCCGACGCCGTCCCCGACGGCCCGCTCGCGCGGCTCGTCGCGTCGGTCGCCACCTCCCGAGGAGAGCTGGCGACCCGCCTGGCACGCGCCGCGGGCGCGGAGGTGCCGCCGCTCGTCCCCGACGAGGCGCCGCCGGTCGACCCGTCGCCCAGCCCGACCGCCGGCGTCGACGGCCTGGGCACGGACGAGCTGGCGACCCTCGCGCTCGTGCACGACCAGGCCGGCTACGGGTTCGAGGTGATCGCCGCCAAGCTCTCCGGCGACCAGCGGACCGCCGCCTCCGCCGCCGCCGCGACGCACCGCGCGCGCAGCGAGGCCTGGGCGGGCGCCGCCGGCATCGACGGGGCCGCGCAGGACCCCCGGCGGGCGTCCTACACGCTCCCCTCGGGGCTCGACGACCCCGCGGTCGCGACCACGCTGGCCCGCACGCTCGAGACCTCGGTCGCCGACGCCTACGCGAACGCGATCGGGCAGGCCCCTCCGGGGAGCCGGGCGACGCTCATCGACGGCCTGCGCGCCGCGACCGACGCCGCCGCCGCGTGGGGCGCGACCCCCGTCCCGTTCCCGGGCCTCCCGGAGCGCGCCCAGCAGCCCACCGGCTGACCACAACGTCCGAGCAGAAGCTGGCCAGGGCCTCTGCTCGGACGTTGCGTGCTGCTCAGGCGGTCAGCAGCTCCGTGACCAGCGCGGAGACCCGGTCCGCGGCCTCGGCGACCGGGACCTGCTCCGTGGTGCCGCCGACGCGCGGGCGCACCTCGACGAGGCCCTCGGCCAGACCGCGGCCGACGACGACCACCAGCGGGACGCCCAGGAGCTCCGCGTCGGCGAACTTCACGCCGGGCGAGACCTTGCCGGGGCGGTCGTCGTAGAGCACCTCGACACCGCGGCCCGACAGCTCGGTGGAGAGCGCCTCGGCGGCCTCGAACACCGCGGGGTCCTTGCCGGTGGCCACGACGTGCACGTGTGCCGGGGCGACGTGGGCCGGCCAGGCCAGCCCGCGCTCGTCGTTGTTCGCCTCCGCCAGGGCGGCGAGCACGCGCGTCACGCCGATGCCGTAGGAGCCCATGGTGACCACCTGCGCCTTGCCGTTCTGGTCCAGCACCGTCAGGCCCAGGGCCTGGGCGTACTTGCGGCCGAGCGCGAAGATGTGGCCGATCTCGATGCCGCGCGCGAGCTCGAGCGGACCGGAGCCGTCGGGCGCCGGGTCGCCGGCGCGCACCTCGGCGGCCTCGACCGTGCCGTCGGCGGTGAAGTCGCGGCCCGCGACGAGGTCGAACACGTGCTTGCCGTGCTCGTTGGCCCCGGTGATCCACCGCGTCCCGTCGACGACCCGGGGGTCGAGCAGGTAGCGGACCGCGGTGCGCGCTGTGTCGTCGGTGCCTTCGGCACGTGGGACGTTCGGACCCAGGACATCGGGTCCCAGGTAACCGCGGACGAGCTCCGGGTGCGCGGCGAAGTCGGCGTCGCCGGCGGCCTCGACCTCGGCAGGCGCAACAGCCGCCTCGAGGCGCTTGAGGTCGACCTCGCGGTCGCCGGGCAGGCCGACGACGAGCAGCTCCCGCTCGCCGCTCGGGTGCACGAGCGCCAGCACGACGTTCTTCAGCGTGTCCGCCGCGGTCCATGCTCGGTCCGGCCGGGCGAAGCGCTCGTTCGCGACCGCGACGAGCGTGTCGATGGTCGGCGTGTCGGGGGTGTCCTCGACGTGGGCCGCCGGGGCGTCGTCGAACGGCACGGCGTCCGGCACGACCGTGGTGACGGCCTCGACGTTCGCCGCGTACCCGCCGGGCGAGCGCACGAAGGTGTCCTCGCCGATCGCGGTCGGCGTGAGGAACTCCTCCGAGCGCGAGCCGCCCATCGCCCCCGAGGTGGCGGCGACGATGACGTACTCGAGGCCGAGGCGGTCGAAGATGCGCTGGTACGCGTCGCGCTGCCGCTGGTACGAGGCCTCCAGGCCGGCGTCGTCGACGTCGAACGAATAGGCGTCCTTCATGATGAACTCGCGCCCGCGGATGAGCCCCGCGCGCGGGCGGGCCTCGTCGCGGTACTTGGTCTGGATCTGGAAGAGCGTCAGCGGCAGGTCCTTGTACGACGAGTACAGGTCCTTGACCAGGAGGGTGAACATCTCCTCGTGCGTCGGCGCGAGCAGGTAGTCGCCACCCTTGCGGTCCTTCAGCCGGAAGATGTTCGGCCCGTACTCCGACCAGCGGCCCGTCGCCTCGTACGGCTCCTTGGGCAGCAGCGCCGGGAAGTGCACCTCCTGGGCCCCGGCCGCGGTCATCTCCTCGCGGACGACCTCTTCCACCTTGGCCAGCACCCGCAGGCCCAGCGGCAGCCAGGTGTAGATGCCGGGGGCCGCGCGGCGGATGTAGCCCGCGCGCACGAGCAGCCGGTGGCTGGCGACCTCGGCGTCGACCGGGTCCTCGCGCAGGGTGCGGAAGAAGAGCTGGGAGAGGCGGATGAGCATAGGGAGGAGCGTAGTTGTCCCCGCCCGGTAGCTCGCACGGGATTGCCTCGTAGGACACGATGGGGACCGTGCCGGAGCTGCCCGAGGTCGAGGCGCTCGCGCAGTTCCTGCGCGGGCGGATGGCCGACCACGCCGTGACCGAGGTGTCGGTCGGGGCGATCAGCGCGCTGAAGACGTTCCGCCCGCCGCCCGACGCGCTCGTCGGCGGCACCGTCGTGGACGCCCAGCGGCACGGCAAGTGGCTGGACCTCATGGTCGCGACCCCGACGGGCGAGCCCCTGCACCTGGTCTGGCACCTCTCGCGCGCCGGCTGGGTGCGCTGGTCCGAGCAGCTGTCCACCAATCCGGTGCGGCCCGGGAAGTCGCCGCTGGCGCTGCGCGTCCGCCTCGACGACGGCTCGGGCTTCGACCTCACCGAGGCGGGGACGCGCAAGCGGCTCGCGGTGCACGTCGTCGAGGACCCGTCCGAGGTGCCGCAGATCGCGACGCTCGGCGTCGAGCCGCTCTCCGACGAGTTCACCGAGGACCGGCTGGCCGAGCTGCTGGCCGCGCGCAACCAGCAGGTCAAGGGCCTGCTGCGCGACCAGGGGACGATCGCCGGCATCGGCAACGCCTACTCGGACGAGATCCTGCTGGCGGCACGGATGAGCCCGTTCGCCATGACGAAGTCGTTCGACGCGGAACGCACCCGCACGCTCTGGGAGGCGATCCGCGAGGTCCTCACGGGTGCGGTGGAGTCGGCCTCCGGCAAGCCCGCCACCGAGCTCAAGGACGCCAAGCGGCGCGGCATGAAGGTGCACGGCCGGACGGGCGAGCCGTGCCCCGGGTGGAACGACGTGCCGTGCGGGGACACGGTGCACGAGGTGTCGTTCGCCGACTCGTCACTGCAGTACTGCCCGACCTGCCAGACCGGCGGCAAGCCGCTGGCCGACCGCCGGATGTCCCGGCTGCTGCGCTGAAGGCCCGACCCTCACACGCTCGCGAGCACCCGGTCGGGTTCGACCGCGGGTGCCGTCGACCGGTCGCCCGGCCACCACAGGTGGCGGCGTGCGAGCATCATCGTCGCGGGCAGCACCACGACCCGGACCAGCGTCGCGTCCAGCAGGATCCCGACCGCGAGCCCGACGCCCAGCTGCCTGAGGTCGACGTAGCTCTGCACCGCGAAGATCGAGAACACCCCGATCATCACGAGCGCCGCACTGGTGACGGTCCCGGCGGTGCGGCTCACCCCGTCGAGGATCGCGTCCCGCGTCGACATCCCGGACATCGCGTTCTCGCGGACCCGGCTCACGACGAACACGTGGTAGTCGATCGACAGGCCGCTGAGGATCACGAACACCAGCATGGGGATGTAGGCGACCACGAGCCGTGAGGTCGGGTCCGCCCACGGGCCCTGGAACGCCGCGGTCAGGATGCCGAACGTGGCGCCCATCGAGAGCACGTTCAGCAGCACGGTCAGGCCGGCCACCGCCAGCGAGCGGAACGCGACCAGCATCACCGCGAACGTCAGAGCGAGGACGACGAGCAGCACGATCGGCGTCGCGCGCTCCAGGTTCGAGGTGAAGTCGACGTCACTCGCCGTATCGCCCCCCACGCCCACGTCGGCGCCGTCGATCGAGCCCAGCGTCACAGGGACCAGCGAGTCGCGGAGCGTGTCGACCGCGCCCGGCCCGGAGTCGGTGGTGGCGAAGGCCACGGGCAGGACCACGGTGCGACCGTCCGTCGAGAACCACGGTGCATCGGTACCGGCGGCGAACACCTCGGGCCGATCCGTGACCGCGTTCTCCAGCGCCTCGACCTGGGTGACGAGCTCGCCCTCCTCGCCCACCGGGACCGTGGCCACGACGACACCGGCCGGCGTGCTCTGCGGGAACGCGGCGACCAGGCGGTCGTACCCCTGCATGGTGGACAGCTCCCGCGGGAAGTCGGCGACGCCCGAGTTGTGCAGCGAGATCCCCAGCAACGGCGCGGCCAGCGCGAGGAGCAACCCGACCGACGCGGTCGTCGCGACGGCGGGGTGCGCCAGCACGGGGCGCAGGACCGCCGGCACGACGCGGGGCTGCCGCGCGGCGCCGCCCAGCCGCCACAGCACCGGCACCCGCGGCCGGTCGACCCACCGTCCGACGACGGCGAGCAGCGCGGGCAGAACGGTCAGCGACGAGACCAGCGAGACCAGGACCACGAGGATCGCGCCGGTGGCGATCGCGGAGAACACGGGGTTGCCCGCGACGTACAGCCCGCCGACCGCGACCATGACCGCGACGCCGGACACCAGCACGGAGTGCCCGGCGGTACGGGCCGCCACCCGGATCGCGTCGACCTCGCCCTGACCGCTGCGGCGCTCCTCGCGGAACCGGCGCAGGTAGAACAGCGAGTAGTCGACCCCGACGGCCAGCCCCATCAGGACGAGCACGTCCGGCACCATGCCGGGATCGGGGATGAGCTGCGACGCCAAGGCCCACAGGCCCAGGCCGGATGCGACCGAGAACAGCGCAAGGACCAGCGGGATGCCCGCCATGACGATCGCGCCGAAGACCACCAGCAGGATCACCAGCGTGACGGGCACGCTGAGCACCGTCGCACCGCCCAGGCTCTGCCCGAGCCACTCCTGGAACTGCGCATCGATCGACGCCGGTCCGACCTCCTCGACCCGCAGGCCGGGGTGGGCCGCCTGGACCTCGGCCACGAGGGCCTGCAGAGCGGGAACGCGCGCGTCGGCCGTGTCCGGGTCGCCGGACATCGTCGCGCGGACCAGGATGGCGGAACCGTCGTCGGACGTGATGGGTCCCTGGACGGCGGACACCTCGTCCAGCGCGCCGAGCCCGGCCGACAGCTCGGCCGCCGCAGCGTCGGCGTCGGTCGCGTCCAGGGTGCCCGAGCGGGCCGTGAGCAGCGCATTCTCGACGAGGGGGTCGACGTGCCCGGCATCGGCGGCGATGCGTGCCGCGACCCCCGACTCGCCGACGCCCAGCTCGAGGGCGGTCGCCGCGTGCGTCGGCGTCAGCACGCTGAACGCCGCCGTCAGCGCGACGGCCGCCAGCCAGAGCCCGATCGCGGTCCACCGGTGCGTCGCGCTCCAGGTCGCGATTCGGGTCAGCGGGCCGTCATGAGTCGTCATGCGTCCATCGTCGAAGACGCGACGGCCCAGGTCAGGAGAGCCTGCACACGTCTTGGGGGTAGGGCTGGCTGGACCATGCCGGGTCCCAGCCGACCCCGACGCGACTCGCTAGAAGAGCACCGTCGCGTACGTGCCGACCTGACGGAAGCCCACCGCGCGGTAGGACGCGAGCGCGCGGGCGTTGTAGTTGTTCACGTACAACGACACCTGCGACGCGACCTCGCTGCGCGCGATCTGCACGACCGCGGCCATCCCCGCCTCGGAGATCCGCTCCCCTCGTCGGTCGGGGGCAACCCAGACGCCCTGCACCTGAGCCACTCCCCCGGCGACCGCGCCGAGCTCGGCCTTGAACACGACCTTGCCGGAGGGCCGCCGCACGAGCCGGCGGTCCTGCTCGACGGGTTCGATGCGGACGAACGACCGGCCCTGCGCGATGAGCCCGGTGACCCGCGTCTCGTAGGGCCCGCCGGGGCCGCTGACCGGCGAGTAGCCGACCTCCTCGGTGAACATGCTCACGCAGGCCGGCAGCACCACGTCGAACTCGTCGGGCCGCGACCGGCGGACCCTCGGGTCGGCGGTGACGAGCGGGGCGCTCTCGATGAGCATCGACGGCTGGTCGTCGCGGACCTCGCGAGCGGCGGGCCAGAAGTAGCGGAGCCGGCCCCACAGTCCGAGCACGGCCTCGGCCGGGCCGACGATCGACGAGCACCGCCTGCCCTGGCTGCGGGCGAGCCCGGCGAACGCGTCGAGCGCGCGGCTCACGGTCCGCGAGTCGTCCACCGGCACCACGGGGACCATGTTGGCGCCGGCGAAGCAGACGGCGAGGAGCTCACCGTCCTCCTCGTACCCCCACAGGGATCCTCCGGCCGCCCGCAACGACGTGCCCACCGCCTGCTCGAGCCGCGCGGTCGCCAGGACGGACCCGACCGCGTCCCGGGCGCAGACCGCCAGGGCGCTCGCGACGTCGACGTCTCCGAGGACTCTGCCCCCGGCCCGGCCGTCGAGCAGCGCAGCGCGGTCTTGCACCATGGGTAGATCCTGCACCACCCCGGCCGCGAACACCTGCTGTCGCGACGCGTCGATCGAGTGACCTGGGCGTCAGCACCCGTCAGCCGACGGTGACCACCGGGGAGCCGTCGCCCGCCTCGACGGGATCCATGCTCTCGGCGAGGCGCATGGCCTCCTCGATGAGGGTCTCGACGATGAGCGCCTCGGGGACGGTCTTGATGACCTCGCCCTTGACGAAGATCTGGCCCTTGCCGTTGCCCGACGCGACGCCGAGGTCGGCCTCGCGCGCCTCGCCCGGCCCGTTGACGACGCAGCCCATGACGGCGACGCGCAGCGGCACCTCCATGCCCTCGAGGCCCGCGGTCACGCGCTCGGCGAGCGTGTACACGTCGACCTGCGCGCGGCCGCACGACGGGCACGACACGATCTCGAGCTTGCGGGGCCGCAGGTTGAGCGACTGCAGGATCTGGATGCCGACCTTGACCTCCTCGACGGGAGGAGCGGACAGGGACACGCGGATGGTGTCGCCGATGCCCTGGCTCAGCAGCGCACCGAAGGCGGTCGCGGACTTGATGGTGCCCTGGAACGCCGGGCCGGCCTCGGTCACGCCGAGGTGCAGCGGCCAGTCGCCGCGCTCGGACAGCAGCTCGTAGGCGCGGACCATGACGACGGGGTCGTTGTGCTTGACCGAGATCTTGAAGTCGCGGAAGCCGTGCTCCTCGAACAGCGACGCCTCCCAGACGGCGGACTCGACGAGCGCCTCCGGGGTGGCCTTGCCGTACTTCGCCAGCAGGCGCGGGTCGAGCGAGCCGGCGTTGACGCCGATCCGGATCGACGTGCCGGCGTCGGTGGCCGCGCGGGCGATCTCCTTGACCTGGTCGTCGAACTTGCGGATATTGCCCGGGTTGACGCGGACCGCGGCGCAGCCCGCGTCGATGGCGGCGAACACGTACTTCGGCTGGAAGTGGATGTCCGCGATCACCGGGATCTGCGACTTGTGCGCGATGGCCGGGAGCGCGTCGGCGTCGTCCTGCGTGGGGACCGCGACGCGCACGATGTCGCAGCCCGCTGCCGTCAGCTCCGCGATCTGCTGCAGGGTCTTGTTGATGTCCGTGGTCTGCGTCGTGCACATGGACTGGACGCTGACCGGGGCGTCGCCGCCGACCTCGATCTTGCCGACCTTGATCTTGCGCGTCTTGCGCCGGGGTGCCAGGACCAGAGGGGGCGCCTCCGGCATGCCGAGGCTGATCGGGATGCTCACGTCGCCATCATCGCACCCGGCACGCGGCACGCCCGCCCGTAGGGGTCCGTGTGCACGAGATCACCATGGGTCGTCCCCGGCTGCGGCGTCAGATCTGCACCGGGTTGACGATGTCGGCGTACACCAGCAGCAGGCCGACCGCACCGAGCACGACGAACACCGAGTACGCCAGCGGGACGAGCTTGGCCGAGTCGAACGGGCCGGGTCGCGGCAGGCCGCGCAGGCGGGCGACCTGGCGGCGTCCGCCCTCCCAGAGTGCGGCGGCGACGTGGCCGCCGTCGAGCGGCGGGAGCGGGATGAGGTTGAACACGAACAGGGCGATGTTCAGCGCGGCGAGCATCTGCAGCAGCGAGGCCGCCTTGATCTGCCAGTCGACGGCGTCACTCGCGGCGATCTCCCCGGCGAACCGGCCGATGCCGACGACGCCCACGACGCTGTTGACGTCGCGGGGCGTGTTCTCGACCTCGGCCTGGACCAGGTCGACCACCCGCGCGGGCAGCGTGGCGACGACCGTGACGGTCTGCCAGGTGGTGCTCGCGACGACCCCGGGCACGCTGAGCACCGACTGCCGCTGGAGCTCGTTCGCGGGCGAGACGCCCAGGAAGCCGACGGGCTTGGTCACCGGCTCGCCGTCCGCGCCGAGGACCACCTCGCCGTTCTCGTCGTACACGGGCCGGTCGGCGACGACCGGCGTGACGGTGAGGTCGACCGTGGCGCCGTCACGCTCGACGACGACCGGGACGGCCTCCTCGCCGGTGGACCGGATGAGCGTCGAGAGCTGGTCCCAGGACTCGATCTCGGTGCCGTCGTAGGACACCACGGTGTCGCCGGGCTCGAGCCCGGCGGCGGCGCCCGGGGCGGCCTCGTCGGCGGCGGTGCACCCGCGGTCCTGCGCGGCGCTCGCGGGGATGACGCACTGCGAGACCGACTCGAGGGTGGTGCTCGTGCCGGGCAGCCCGAAGCCGACGAGCACGATGGTCATGAGCACGAACGCGATGACCAGGTTCATCACCGGCCCGCCGAGCATGACGACCAGCTTCTTCGGCGTCGACAGGTGGTAGAACGCCCGGGAGTCCTCGCCCGGACGGATCTCGTCGGCGCTGGCCTGACGGGCGTCGCGTGCGAGCCGGCCGGGCCACGACGTCGCGGGCGGGTTGCCGACCGCGGCGTCCGGCGGGTACATGCCGACCAGCCGCACGTAGCCGCCCAGCGGGATGGCCTTGAGGCCGTACTCGGTCTCCCCCTTGGTCCGCGACCACAGCGTCGGGCCGAAGCCGACCATGTAGTGGCTGACGCGGACGCCGAACCGCTTGGCGGGCACCATGTGGCCGATCTCGTGGAGCCCGATCGACGCGAGCAGCACCACGAGAACGATCAGCACACCGATCAGGTACGCCATCTACCCCTCCGTCAGGAACCCGCACGGCGCCGGAGCGCGTTCGGGGGCGGGTCCACCGACGGCCCGCGGCGCCCATCCTCTCCCGACAGCCTGGGAACCTTCTGAACGCGTGCCCGAGTCACCCGAACGGCCTTCGGTCGCGCCGCTCATGCCCGCAGCCGGATTCCGTCGGTGTCGTGCTTCCGGAAGCACGAGATCCGCAATAGCGTCCCTCCATGACCACTGTTTCCGCCCCCGTGAACCCCCTCGAGCAGCGGCGCGTCCTGCGCACGGCGATCCCCGGGCCGCGCTCGCTCGCCCTGGGCGAGCGGCGCCGGGCGGCCGTGGCGGCGGGGGTCTCCTCGACGCTCCCGGTGTACGTGTCGCGGGCCGCGGGGGCCGTGATCGAGGACGTGGACGGCAACGTCCTGATCGATCTCGGCGCCGGCATCGCGGTGACGTCGGTGGGTGCCAGCGCCCCGGAGGTCGCGGCCGCGGTGGCCGCGCAGGCGGCGGACTTCACCCACACCTGCTTCATGATCAGCCCGTACGAGGAGTACGTGGCCGTGTGCGAGGGGCTGGCCCGGATCACGCCCGGTGCGCACGAGAAGCGGTCGGTGCTGGTGAACTCGGGCGCCGAGGCCGTCGAGAACGCGGTGAAGATCGCCCGCCGCGCGACCGGCCGGGAGGCCGTGGTGGTGCTCGACCACGCGTACCACGGGCGCACCAACCTCACGATGGCGATGACCGCCCGGGCTATGCCCTACAAGACGGGGTTCGGCCCGTTCGCGGGCGAGGTGTACCGGGTCCCGGCGTCCTACCCGCTGCGGGACCCCGAGGGGATGACCGGCGAGCAGGCGGCGCTGCGCGCGATCGACGTGGCCGAGCGGCAGGTCGGCGCCGACCAGGTGGCCGCGCTCGTGGTCGAGCCGATCCTGGGCGAGGGCGGGTTCGTCGTGCCCGCGCCGGGTTTCCTGCCGACGCTGGCGGCGTGGGCCGCGGACAAGGGGATCGTGTTCGTCGCCGACGAGGTGCAGACCGGCTTCGCGCGCACGGGGGCGATGTTCGCCAGCGAGCACGAGGGCGTGGTCCCCGACCTCGTCGCGCTGGCCAAGGGCATCGCCGGCGGGCTGCCGCTGGGCGCCGTCACCGGCCGCGCGGAGCTGCTCGACGCCGTGCACGCCGGCGGGCTGGGCGGCACGTTCGGCGGCAACCCGATCGCGTGCGCGGCCGCGCTGGCGTCCCTCGAGATCTACGAGCGCGACGACCTGGCCGGCGCCGCCCGCGCCATCGAGGCGGCGGTGGTCCCCCGGCTCCGCGCGGCGTTCGCGGACGTGCCCGCGGTCGCCGAGGTGCGAGGGCGGGGTGCGATGCTCGCGCTCGAGCTGGTCCGGCCGGGCACGCTCGAGCCCGACAAGGCCGCCGCCCAGAAGGTGGCGGCCGCGTGCGCGGCGCAGGGCGTGCTGGTGCTCACCTGCGGCACGTGGGGCAACGTCCTGCGCCTGCTCCCGCCGCTGGTCATCGGCCGCGACCTGCTGGACGAGGCCCTGACCGTCCTGGAGGACGCGGTCCGCCGCCTCTAGGCCGAGGGAACCCGCTCCTCCAGCCCCCACGGCGAGCCGTAGCCCTCGGGCGTCGGCGCGGCGAGGAGCTCGAGGAACGGCACGGCGTCGAACGCCTCCGGCCCGAGCACCCCGCTCCCGCTCCAGGTGCCCGCCGCCAGCAGCTCCAGCGCGACCACCGGGTTGACGGCCGTCTGCCACACGACGCACTGCGCGCCGTACTCGGCCATGGACCAGGCGTTGTCCACGAGGTGGTGCAGGTACACCTCGCGGGGAGCGCCGTCCTTGCCGGTGCCGGTGACCAGCAGGCCCGCGCACGTCGACCCGGTCATGCGGGGGCCGATGGTCGCAGGGTCGGGCAGCGCGGCGGCGACGACGTCGCGGGGGCTCACGGGGACGCCGCGGACGGTCACCGGCTCGGTCCGGTCGAGGCCGAGGCGGTGCAGCGTCTGCAGCACGCCGATGAACTCCTCGCCCAGCCCGTACTTGAACGTCACCTTCCGGGCGTCCACCCAGCGGGGCATGAGGAGCACCTCCTCGTGCTCGACGTGCACGCACTCGACGTCGCCGATCGGCTCCGGGAACCGGAAGACCTCGGGCTCGTGGAACGGGGCGACCGTGAACCAGCCGTCCTCGAGTCCCGCACCCGCCTCCGCCCGATCGGCCGACCAGATCACCGGCGGGTTGAGGCACTCCTCGATCGTGGTCCAGATGGAGAACGAGGGCGCGAAGATCGGCTCGCCGTCGTCGCCGCGCACCTCGAGGTTGGCGCCGTCGCGCACCCCGAGCTCGTCGATCGCGCTGAACAGGTGGTCGGCGGCGTACCGCGCAAAGACGTCGGACAGCCCGGGCTCCACGCCGATGCCGACCAGGGCCAGCTGCCCCGCCTCCGCCCAGCCGGCGGTCTGCGCGAACTGCTCGTCGCCCAGCTTCACGCCCGGCAGCTCGTACGGCCGCTCCGGGTGCGCGTGCGACAGCGACATCGCCATGTCGAGGTAGTGCGCGCCGGCGGCCCGCACGCCCTCGAAGATCGGCAGCACGAACCGCGGGTCGACGGCGTTCAGGACGTGCGTCGCCCCGTGCTCGCGCGCCAGTGCCTCGACCGCGTCCGCGCTCGACGCGTCCACGACCGCCGCGACGAACCGGTCGCCCACGACGTCGTGCGCGCTCGCGGCCTCGACCGTGCGCTGCGCCCGCCCGAGGTCCACGTCGGCCACCACGAGCCGCTCGAAGAACCGCCGGCGCGCGGCGATCCGGGCGACCGCGTCGCCCACCCCGCCGCTACCGACCACCAGGATCCGCACGAGTGTCGCCTCCGACCTCACTGTGTCGTTCGCTGTGCCCCGAGCCGCTTGCCCCGGGCGTAGCCGAGCACCTGGACCAGCACCACGATCACGAGGGCCAGGACGAACATGAACGAGCTGATCACGTTGGCCTGCGGCGGGATGCCGCGGGTCGCGCTCACGTAGACGAACTTCGGGAACGTCGTGTACGAGCCGGACGTGAAGTTGGTGACGATGAAGTCGTCGAAGCTCAGGCTGAATGCGAGCAGCGCCGCGGCGGCGATCCCGGGCAGCAGCAGCGGGAAGGTCACCCGCCAGAAGGCCTGCCACGGCGAGGCGTACAGGTCGGCCGCGGCCTCCTCGAGCGCCGGGTCGAGGCTGGACACCCGGGCCTTCACCGTGACGACGACGAAGCTGATGCAGAACATGACGTGGGCCGCGACGACCGTGCCGAAGCCCAGCGGCACCCGCACGGAGAGGAACTGCGCGAGCAGCGCGGCGCCCAGCACGACCTCGGGCGTCGACATCGGCAGGAAGATCAGCAGGTTGGTCAGCGCTCGCCCCCGGAACCGGAACCGCACGAGCGCGATCGCGATGAGGGTGCCGAGCGCGGTCGCGACCAGCGTCGAGACGAGGCCGACCTGCAGCGAGTTGGCGAAGGCCTCGCAGACCTGCGGCGCACCGCAGGGGTTCTGCCAGTTGTCGAGCGTGAAGCCCTGCCAGACGAGGTTCGTCTTGCCCGCGTCGTTGAACGAGAACACCACGGTGTACGCGACGGGGACGAGCAGGTAGACGAAGGCGAGCGCGGCGAAGATCGGCACGATCATGTCGCCGAGGCGCCGACGCCTCCTGCGCGGTGCGTCGCCGCGCACCGGCGCCGTCGCCGTGACCGGCTCGAGCACCGCCGTCACAGCAGGTCCTCGGTGCCGGCCCGTCGGATGTACGCCCCCACCAGCAGCAGGATCGCCACCATGAGGATGACGGACAGCGACGCCGCGGTCGGGTAGTCGAGCACCTTGAAGAACCGCGCGTCGATGACCTGGCCGACCATCGTCGTGTTGGTGTTGTTGCCCAGCAGCGACGCGTTGACGTAGTCGCCCGCGGCGGGGATGAACGTCAGCAGCGTGCCCGCGACGACGCCGGGCATCGACAGGGGCCACGTCACCGTGCGGAACGTGGTCGTCGGCGAGGCGTAGAGGTCCGCGCCCGCCTCGAGGAGCCGGGAGTCCAGCCGCTCCAGGGCCGCGAAGATCGGCAGCACCATGAAGGGCAGGAAGTTGTACGTCAGGCCGCAGACCACCGCGAACGGCGTCGCCGTGAGCCGGGCGTCCGGCGGCAGCAGGTGCAGCCAGTGCAGGACCGCGACCACGAGCGAGTCGTCGGCGAGGATCTGCTTCCACGCGATGGTCCGCAGGATGAAGCTGGTGAAGAACGGCGCGACGACGAGCACGAGCAGGAGGCCCTGGAGCAGCTTGCGCCCGCGCGCCCGGACCGCGATGACGTACGCCATCGGGTAGCCGATCACCAGCGCGGCACCCGTGGCCAGCAGCGCGAACCAGAACGAGCGCACGATCGTCGGCCAGAACTGGGAGATCGCGTCGACGTAGTTCTGCCAGTGGAAGGCCGGCTGGTACTGGCCCACGTCGCCGCCGGGCACCGGGACGTACAGCGACGTCGCGAGCAGCGCACCGACCGGCACGACGAACAAGAGCACCAGGTAGAGCAGCCCGGGGCCGAGCAGGACGAGGTGGGCGCGCTGGGCCCTGCGACGCGGCGGTGGTCCGTCCGGGCCGCTCGCGACGCTGTCCCCGAGAGCGGCGGCGATGCTCACAGCTCGTCGTCCAGGTCGACGGTGCCCTCGTCGGCAGCCTGCGCGCCGTCCAGCCCGAACGTGAAGTCCACCGCCCAGGCCAGCCGCACCGACGCGCCGACGGCGACGGTCGCGCCGCCCAGCAGGTTCTGCGCGAAGACCCCGAAGGTGCCGAGGCCCGGGACCTCCACCTGGTACTGCGTGCTCACGCCCATGAACGAGACGTCGGTGACCGTCCCGGGGCCGAGCACGTTCTCGTTCTGGCCGGCCGCCTGGTCGCCGACGAGCAGCCGCATCTTCTCGGGCCGCGCGCCGACGAGCACGGCGCCGTCGGTCCGCACGGCGCGCGACTCCGGCACCAGCACCCTCGTGCCCCCGACGTCCACACCCAGCAGGCCGCGCGTGGCCAGCCGCTCGGTCACCGTGCCGGCTGCGAGGTTCGACTGGCCGAGGAAGTTGGCGACGAACGCGGTGCGCGGCAGCTCGTAGAGGTCGGCCGGCGAGCCCATCTGCTCGATCCGGCCGTGGTTCATCACCGCCACCGTGTCGGCCATCGTCATGGCCTCCTCCTGGTCGTGCGTGACGTGCACGAACGTGAGCCCGACCTCCGTCTGGATGCGCTTGAGCTCGAGCTGCATCTGGCGGCGCAGCTTGAGGTCGAGCGCGCCGAGCGGCTCGTCGAGCAGCAGCAGCGCGGGGCGGTTCACCAGCGCCCGAGCGAGGGCGACCCGCTGCTGCTGGCCGCCGGAGAGCTGGGCGGGCTTGCGGTCGGCGAGATGACCGAGCTCGACCAGGTCGAGCCCGGCGGCGACCCGGCGGGCGATGTCGTCGGCGCGCGAGCGCTTGAGCCCGAACGCCACGTTCTCCCCTACCGTGAGGTGCGGAAACAGCGCGTAGCTCTGGAACACCGTGTTGACCGGGCGCTGGTGCGCCCGCGTGCCCGTCACGTCCCGGCCGCCGATCGACACGCTGCCGGAGGTGGGCTGCTCGAGCCCGGCCACCATCCGCAGCGTCGTCGTCTTGCCGCAGCCGGACGGCCCGAGAAGGGCGAAGAACGAGCCCGAGGGGACCGTGAGCGTGAGGTCGTCGACCGCGACGAACGCGCCGAACTCCTTGGTCACGCCCACGATCTCGAGCGCGGCACCGCCGGCCCCCGCCGCGGCGTCTGCCCCGGCATCGGTCGTGGTGCTGGTCATGCGCCGATCACGGTGAGGAACTCGCCGTTGTAGCGCTCCTCCTCGTCGGGCGTCAGCGTCCGGAACACGCTGACCTTGGAGAGGATCTCCTCGGTCGGGAAGATGTACGGGTTCTCCGCGAGGCTCGGGTCGATCTTCTCCATCTCCTCGCGGGCACCCTGGACGGGGGTGATGTAGTTGACCCACGCCGCGACCTGCGCCGCGACGGCCGGGTCGTAGTAGTAGTTCATGAGGTCCTCCGCGCTGCTCCGGTGCGGCGAGCCGACCGGGACCATCATGTTGTCGCTCCAGAGCGTGCCCCCCGAGTCCGGGATGGCGAACTCGAACTTGTCGTCCGCCTCGTAGTTGAGGGACGTGATGTCTCCCGACCACCCGATGACGGCGATCGCGTCGCCCGACGCGAGGTCCTGCGTGTACGCGTTGCCGCGGACCTGGCGGATGTGCCCGGAGTCGATCTTGTCCTTGAGGATCTCGAGCGCGCCGTAGAAGTCGTCGTCGTTCCAGTCGCCCGACGGGTCGACGCCCTGGTCGAGCATGATGATGCCCATCGTGTCGCGCATCTCCGAGAGGACCTCGACGCGGCCGGCCAGCTCCGGCGCCCACAGGTCGCTCAGCGTGTGCACCCCGCCGGACACCTTCTCCTTGTCCCACGCGAAGCCCGCGAAGCCGGACTGCCAGGTCAGCGAGTGCGCGCGGCCGGGGTCGAAATCAACGTCGGCCAGGCTGGGCAGGATGTTCGCGGCATGGGGGATCCGGGACTTGTCCAGCTCCTGGGTGTAGCCCAGGCGGATCAGCCGCGCGGCCATCCAGTCGGTGAGGGTGATGATGTCGTAGCCGATGTCCTGGCCGTTCTTCAGCTGGCCGGAGATCTTGCCGTAGAACGCGTCGTTGTCGTCGATGTCCTCGGCGTAGGTGACCTTCAGGCCGCTCTGCTTCTCGAACTCGACGAGCGTGGGGTACGTGGTCCCGTCGTCGTCCTGGTCGAGGTACTGCGTCCAGTTGGCCCAGCGCACGAGCTTGTCGCTGTCCGAGACATCCTTCGCGGTCTGCGCCGTCCCGGACGGCGATCCCGTCCCGCACGCGGCCAGCAGTGCCCCCGCGCCGGCCGTGCCGAGCGCACCGATGAGGAACGAGCGCCGTGACAGCTGGGCCCGGTTCGCCTGGGCGACGAGCGCGCGCACGCGCGGGTCTGCAGGGGCCGGTCGGCGGAGGCGGCTCATGAGGCTCCTAGGGTGCCGGGTGGTGCCGCCGGAGCGGCGGAGTCCGTGGATCTTCGCAAACAGACAGCCGTCCAGCAAGGAATCCGTGGCGAAAGCACCCGTCCGCAACGAAAATGTTGCACGGATGGAACACTCGGGTCCCGTATCCGTCGACTTACGCGTCAAATGCCGACATGACGTGCTTGATCCGGGTGTAGTCCTCGAACCCGTACATCGAGAGGTCCTTGCCGTACCCGGAGTGCTTGAAGCCGCCATGCGGCATCTCGGCCACGAACGGGATGTGGGTGTTGATCCAGACCACGCCGAAGTCGAGCGCCCGGGACATCCGCAGCGCCCGGCCGTGGTTCTGGGTCCACACCGAGCTCGAGAGCCCGTAGCGCACGCCGTTGGCCAGCCTGATCGCCTCGTCCTCGTCGGTGAACGTCTGGACCGTGATGACCGGGCCGAAGATCTCGTCCTGCACGGCCTCGTCGTCCTGTCGCAGCCCGTCGACGACCGTGGCCTCGACGAAGTAGCCGGCGTCGCCCACGCGGTGGCCGCCCGCGACGATCGACGCGTGGTCGGGCAGGCGTTCCAGGAAGCCGGTCACGCGCTCCAGCTGGAGGGCGTTGTTCACCGGGCCGAACGCGACGTCCGGGTCGTCCGGCTTCCCCGTCCGCTGTCCCGCGGCCGCCTCGGCGAGGGCCGCGACGAAGTCGGCACGGACCGAGGCGTGCACGAGCACGCGGGTGGCGGCCGTGCAGTCCTGGCCGGCGTTGTAGTACCCGGCGCCGGCGATGCCCTCGGCGGCCGCGGCGATGTCGGCGTCGGCGAACACGATCACGGGGGCCTTGCCGCCCAGCTCGAGGTGGACGCGCTTGACGTTCGCGGCGGCGGCCTCGGCCACCTGCGAACCCGCCCGGACCGAGCCCGTGATGGCGACCATGTCGGGGCGCTGGTGGGAGACGAGCGCGCGACCCGTGTCCCGGTCGCCGCAGATCACGTTGAGGACGCCCGGCGGCAGCACCTCGGCCGCGACCTGGCCGAGCAGCAGCGTCGAGGCCGGCGTCGTGTCGGACGGCTTGAGCACGACCGTGTTGCCGGCCGCGAGCGCCGGCGCGATCTTCCAGATCGCCATCATCAGCGGGTAGTTCCACGGCGTGACCTGCCCGACGACGCCGACCGGCTCCCGTCGCACCCAGGAGGTGTGGCCGGCCATGTACTCGCCGGCGCTGAGCCCGTCGAGCACGCGCGCGGCCCCGGCGAAGAACCGCAGCTGGTCCACGCACGGCGGGACCTCGTCCGTGGCGGTGAGGTGCAGCGGCTTTCCGGTGTTGCGCGACTCGACCGCGACGAACTCGTCGGCCCGCGCCTCCACGGCGTCAGCCAGCCGGAGCAGCGCGAGCTGGCGTTCGGCCGGGGTGGTCCGGCCCCACGTCGTGAACGCCTCCGAGGCCGCGCCGTACGCGGCGTCGACGTCCTCGGCCCCCGACAGGGGTGCCCGGGCGTACTCCAGCCCGGTCGAGGGGTCGATGACGGCAGTCGTGCGGCCGTCGGCGGCGGGGCGCTGCGCGCCACCGATCACGTTCCGCAGGTCGAGCGTCTGGTCGGTGGCCTGGCTCACGGGAGTCTCCTCACAGTCGGTGGCCCGCACGCTACGCCGCAACCGGTCCGCACGGGAGCCCTCGCCGAGCCATTCGGCCGATCGGAGGGCGTCGAACGCCGAAATCAGAAGTTCACACGGCCTGTCGCAACGGATTCCTTGCATTGAGCCGCCGGGCCGACCACCATCGGCGGGTGGGCACACGCAGACCAGCACCGGGGCACCCGGCACTCGACGACGTCTCCAAGGCCATCGTCGAACAGCTCCAGGAGGACGGGCGGCGCCCGTACGCCGCCATCGGCAAGGCCATCGGGCTGTCCGAGGCGGCCGTCCGGCAGCGCGTGCAGCGGCTCACGGACTCGGGCGTCATGCAGATCGTCGCCGTCACCGACCCTCTGCAGGTCGGGTTCACGCGTCAGGCGATGATCGGGCTGAAGTGCGAGGGCGACCTGTCGCTGGTCGCCGATGCCCTGGCGGCGCTGCCCGAGGTCGACTACGTCGTCATCACCGCCGGGGGCTTCGACGTGCTGTGCGAGATCGTGTGCGAGGACGACGACCACCTGCTCGAGGTCCTCAACCAGAAGATCCGCACGCTCCCCGGCGTCCGGACCACCGAGACGTTCGTGTACCTGCGGCTGCGCAAGCAGCTCTACAACTGGGGGACCCGATGACCACGACTCCGCGAGGCACCGATCGCTCGGAGGCCGCCAGGTCCCACCTTTGGGGCCACTTCACGCGGCAGAGCGCCTGGGACCACGGCGTCCCGACGATCGTGCGCGGCCAGGGCCACCACATCTGGGACGACCAGGGCCGCCAGTACATCGACGGGCTCTCCGGCCTGTTCGTCGTGCAGGCGGGGCACGGCCGCGCCGAGCTGGCCGAGGCGGCGCGCGTCCAGGCCGAGCAGCTCGCCTTCTTCCCGCTGTGGTCCTACGCCCACCCGCAGGCCATCGACCTCGCCGAGCGCCTCGCCGGGTACGCGCCGGGCGACCTCAACCGGGTCTTCTTCACCACCGGCGGCGGGGAGGCCGTCGAGACCGCGTGGAAGCTGGCCAAGAACTACTTCAAGCTCACCGGCAAGCCCAACAAGTACAAGGTGATCTCGCGGTCGATCGCCTACCACGGCACGCCGCACGGCGCCCTGTCGATCACGGGTCTGCCGGCACTCAAGGAGCAGTTCGAGCCGCTGGTCCCGGGCGCGCACAAGGTGCCCAACACCAACGAGTACCGCGCCCCCGAGCACCTGCGCGGCGACCCGAAGGCGTTCGGTCGCTGGGCCGCCGACCGCATCGGCGAGGCCATCGAGATGGAGGGCCCCGACTCCGTAGCGGCCGTCTTCCTCGAGCCGGTGCAGAACGCGGGCGGGTGCTTCCCGCCACCGCCGGGGTACTTCGAGCGCGTGCGCGAGATCTGCGACCAGTACGACGTCCTGCTGGTCTCCGACGAGGTCATCTGCGCGTTCGGCCGCATCGGCTCGATGTTCGCGTGCGACGACTTCGGCTACGTACCGGACATGATCACGTGCGCCAAGGGCCTGACCTCGGGCTACTCCCCCATCGGCGCGCTCATCGCCTCCGAGCGGCTCTTCGAGCCCTTCGCGAAGGGCAACGCGTCGTTCGCGCACGGATACACGTTCGGCGGCCACCCTGTCTCGGCCGCCGTCGCCAACGCGAACCTCGACCTGTTCGAGCGCGAGGGCCTCAACGCCCACGTGAAGGAGAACGCACCGGCCTTCCGGCGCACGCTGGAGGGGCTGCTGGACCTCCCGATCGTCGGTGACGTCCGCGGAGAGGGCTACTTCTACGGTATCGAGCTGGTCAAGGACAAGGTCACGCGGGAGACGTTCGACGACGACGAGAGCGAGCGGCTGCTGCGCGGGTTCCTCTCCGGTGCGCTGTACGACGCGGGCCTGTACTGCCGGGCCGACGACCGCGGCGACCCCGTCATCCAGCTGGCCCCGCCGCTGACGTGCGGGCAGGCCGAGTTCGACGAGATCACCGGCATCCTGCGCGGCGTGCTGACCGAGGCGTGGGCCCGCCTGTGAACCCTGCCGGCCCCGGTTCCCTCTGGTTCGACCAGGTCCCGTACCGCGACCCGCTCGACCCGCTCGACGGCGACGCGCAGGCCGACGTCGTCGTGGTGGGTGCCGGCCTCACCGGCCTCTGGACCGCGTACTACCTGCTCGAGGCTGACCCGTCCCTCGACGTGCTGATCGTCGAGGCGGAGCTCGCGGGCTTCGGGGCCAGCGGCCGCAACGGCGGCTGGTGCTCGGCGCTGCTGCCGCTGTCCGGCGACGAGCTGGCCCGGCAGCACGGGCACGACGCCGCGGCGGCGATGCGCGCCGCGATGCGGGACACGGTGGTCGAGGTGGGCGGCGTGGCCGCGGCCGAGCAGATCGACTGCGGCTTCGCGTTCGGCGGGACGGTCACGCTGGCCCGCAACGGGCCGCAGCTCGAGCGGGTCGCGGCCGACGTCGCGACGGACGCCCGCTGGGACGACGAGTCGCGCCTCCTGGACGCCGCCGGCGTCGAGGAGCACGTGCGTGCCGCCGGCGTCATCGGCGGCTCGTTCACGCCGGACTGTGCCCGGATCCAGCCCGCCCTGCTGGTCGCCGGACTGCTGGACGTGGTGCTCTCGCGGGGCGCGCGGGTGGTCGAGGGGACCCGCGCGCTGCGGCTCTCGCCGCGTGCCGTGGTGACCGACCACGGCATCGTGCGTGCGCGCTGGGTCGTGCGCGCCACCGAAGCCTGGAGCGCCCACCTGCCCGGGTCGCGCCGCGACGTCGCCCCCGTGTACTCGCACATGGTCGCCACCGAGCCGCTGCCGCCCGAGGTGTGGGCCGAGATCGGGCTCGCCCGCGCGCAGACCTTCACGGACGCGCGCAACCTCATCGTGTACGGCCAGCGGACCACCGACGACCGGCTCGCCTTCGGGGGGCGCGGCGCGCCCTACCACCTGGGCTCGTCCATCCTGCCCGCCTACGACCGCACGGGATCCACCGCCGCGCACCTCGAGCGCGAGCTGGTCGACCTGTTCCCGGTGCTCGACCGGGCCGAGTTCACGCACCACTGGGGCGGGCCGCTGGGCGTGCACCGCGACTGGCACCCCTCGGTCGGGCTCGACCCCGACACGGGGATCGGCTGGGCCGGCGGCTACGTGGGCGACGGCGTCGCGCTGACCAACCTGGCCGGCCGCACGCTCGCCGACCTGATCACCGGCGCCGAGAGCCCCCTCACCCGGCTCCCCTGGGTGAACCACCGCTCCCCCGCCTGGGAGCCCGAGCCCCTGCGGTGGGCCGGCATCACCGCGACCCGCCGGGCCACGGCGTGGGCGGACCGCACAGAAGCCCGCACCGGCCGCCCGAGCCGCCTGACCGGCCTGCTGGACCAGGTCCTGGGGCACTGACGGGGATTCACACGCGCGCGAGGATCTCCTGCGCCCGGGCTCGCGCCCACGTCTCGGCCGCGAGCACCGCCTCGAGGGTGAGCGCGTCGGGCGAGGTGCCGTCGTGCTCGCCGAGCACCCGCTCGACCGTCGACACGATGTCGAGGAAGCCGATCCGGCCGGTGAGGAACGCCTCGACGCACTCCTCGTTGGCCGCGTTGTAGACGGCGGGGTGCGTGGCCGAGGCGGCGACCGCCTCGCGGGCCAGCCGGACCGCGCCGAAGACCTGCTCGTCCAGCGGCTCGAACGTCCACGCGGTCGCCCGGGTCCAGTCGCAGGGCGGCGCGACGTCGGCCACGCGGTCCGGCCAGGACAGCCCGAGGGCGATCGGCAGCCGCATGTCGGGCGGTGACGCCTGCGCGAGCGTGGAGCCGTCGACGAACTCGACCATCGAGTGCACGACCGACTGCGGGTGCACGACGACGGTGATGTCCTCGACCGGGACGTCGAACAGCAGGTGCGCCTCGATGAGCTCGAGGCCCTTGTTCATGAGGGTCGAGGAGTTGATCGTCACCACCGGGCCCATCGACCAGGTGGGGTGCGCGAGCGCCTGCTGCGGGGTCACCGACTTGACGTCGTCGTGCGTCCACCCGCGGAAGGGGCCGCCCGACGCCGTGAGGATGATCCGACGGACCTCGGGGTGCGTCCCGCCGCGCAGCGCCTGCGCGATCGCCGAGTGCTCGGAGTCCACCGGCACGATCTGGTCCGCGCGCTGCCGCGCGGCGTGCACCAGCCGCCCGCCGACGACCAGCGACTCCTTGTTCGCCAGCGCGAGGGTGCTGCCCGCGCGCAGGGCCGCGAGCGTCGGGCCGAGCCCGACCGAGCCGGTGACCCCGTTGAGCACCACGTCCGCGCCCCGGCCGGCCAGCTCGCTCGACGCGTCCGGACCCACGAGCACCTCGATGCCCGGCAGCGCGTCGCGCAGCGGACCCTCGGCGCGCGGATCCGCGACGGCGACCGTCGAGACGCCCAGCTCGCGCGCCTGCCGAGCCAGCAGCGCGACATCCCCGCCACCCGCGGACAGGCCGACCACCGAGAACCGGTCCGGGTTGCGGGTGATGACGTCGACGGCCTGGGTGCCGATCGAGCCGGTGGACCCGAGGAGGACGACGCTGCGCTGTGTCACGCTGCTCATCTTCGTGCATGGCCCGTGGCAGGATCGCCGCATGTCCGCTCCTGCGACGCCCCAGGGCTCCGCGACGCGCCTGCTCGTGCTCGGCTGCGTGCGGATCTTCCAGCCCGTGCACGGCTACTTCCTGCGCCGTGAGCTGGTGAGCTGGGAGGTCGACAGGTGGGCGCACGTGCACCCGGGGTCGATCTACAACGCGCTCAAGTCGCTGACCCGCTCGGGGCTCCTGGAGGAGGTCGGCGTGGTTGCCGACGGCCCCCGCCCGCCGCGCACCACGTACCGGCTCACGGCCGCCGGTGAGGACGAGTTCCTCGCCCTGGTGCGCGCGGGCCTGCTCACGACGGACGACCCCACGCTCTTCCTCACCGCGGTGAACATGGCGTTCGCGCTCGCCCGCGACGAGGTCGTCGCGTCGATCCGCACCCGCATCGGGCTCATCGAGGACTACCTCGCGGTGCTGGC
Organism: Cellulomonas sp. P5_E12; assembly: GCF_054049315.1. Lineage (NCBI taxonomy): Bacteria > Bacillati > Actinomycetota > Actinomycetes > Micrococcales > Cellulomonadaceae > Cellulomonas > Cellulomonas sp. P5_E12. Next base: position 26,080 of record NZ_JBFUMP010000030.1, read on the forward strand.
GACGCAGGTCGAGGAGATTCTCGAGGCGAAGGACACCCCCGACACCGCGACCGAGGTCGCTCGCCTGATCAGCGCGCGGTTCCGCGGCGAGCTCGAGTGGGCACGCGACTACCTCGACCGGGTGGTCGGCGGCGCGTACGCGTTCCACGATGAGCCCCCGCTCTGGACGCCGACGCCCGAGCAGATCGAGGTCGCCCGGCTGGCCGGTGTCGGCCCCGGGGTGCTGGTCGCCATGGCGGAGGAAGACGCGTAATAGTCAAGGTTGACGAGTAATAGATCATCTTGAATACTTGGGTCTCCACCCGAAGGAGACCCGCATGATCCATGCCCGCGGCCTGGCCCGCACCTACAAGACCCGCCGAGGAGACGTCGACGCCGTGCGTGGCGTGGACCTCGATGTCGAGGCCGGCGAGATCGTCGGGTTCCTCGGCCCCAACGGGGCCGGCAAGACGACGACGCTCCGCATGCTCACCACGCTCCTGAGGCCCACGCGCGGCGAGGCGACGGTCGCCGGCGCCGACCTGCGGCGCGACCCCGGCGCCGTGCGCCGCCGCATCGGGTACGTCGCCCAGTCGGGCTCGACCTCGGGCGAGGCCCGCGCCGGCGAGGAGGTCATCGACCACGCACTGCTGTACGGCGTCGAGCGCTCCGTCGCCGCCGCCCGCGGCCGCGAGCTGTTCGACCAGCTCGAGCTCGACGGCCTCTGGGACCGCAAGTGCTCGTCCCTGTCCGGCGGCCAGCGCCGCCGGCTCGACATCGCGATGGGCCTGATCCACACACCGCGGCTCGTCTTCCTCGACGAGCCGACCACCGGCCTCGACCCGCAGGCCCGCGCGAACCTCTGGACGCACGTGCGGGAGCTTCGCGACGAGCGCGGCAGCACCGTGTTCCTCACCACGCACTACCTCGACGAGGCCGACGCGCTGTGCGACCGGATCCTCGTGATCGACCACGGCCAGATCGTGGCCCAGGGCTCCCCGGAGGAGCTCAAGCAGCGCGTGAGCGGCGACGCGGTCCTGCTGAGCGCGTCGCAGCCCGCCGACGTCGTCCGCATCGCCGCGATCGCCGCCCAGCTGCCCGGCGCGGACGTGCCCACCGTCGACGGCTCGCTGGTCGAGGTCCGCGTCCCCCAGGGTCGGACCCTGCTCGCCGGGCTGCTGCGCTCGCTCGACGCGGAGGGCATCGATCTCGACGGCGTCGAGCTGCGCCGCCCCACGCTCGACGACGTCTTCCTCACCCTTACCGGCCGCTCCCTGCGGGACGGCGAGAGCCGCCACGAGACCAGCGACACCGACGGAGCAGCAGCATGACCGCCACGACCGCCACCACCAGCACGTTCGCCGACGAGCAGAGCGGCCGGAGCACGTTCGCCCGCGACACGGTCACCGTGTTCCGCCGCGCCATGCGCATCTCGCTGCGCAACCCGGTGTGGTCCGTCATGGGACTCCTGCAGCCGGTGCTCTACCTGTCCCTCTTCGGCCCGCTGCTCGAGCCGCTGGCCCCCCAGCTGGGTGCGACGAACGCGTACCAGCTGTTTGTGCCCGGCCTGCTGGTCCAGCTCGGCATGTTCGGCGCGCTGTTCGTCGGCTTCGGGCTCATCGGCGAGTGGCGCGACGGCGTCATCGAGGCGGAGCGGGTCAGCCCCGCGCCGCGCTCGGCGCTCGTGCTCGGCCGCGTGCTGCGCGACGTGATCGTCGTCGCCGTGCAGGGCGTGGTCCTCGTGTCGGTGGCGTTCCTGTTCGGGCTGGAGGCGCCGTTCTGGGGCATCGTGCTCGGCATCATCACCGCCGCGCTGCTCGCCGCCGCGTTCGCCTCGGCGTCCTACGCCGTCGCGCTCACGCTCAAGAGCGAGGACGCCCTGGCCCCGCTCATGAACGGCATCGCGCTGCCCCTGCTGCTGCTGTCCGGCATCCTCCTGCCGATCACGGCGGCCTCCGCGCCGGCGTGGCTCAACACGCTGTCCAACCTCAACCCGATCAAGCACGTGGTCTCGGGCATCCGCGCCCAGTTCGCCGGCGAGATCGGCACCCCCACGGCCCTGTGGGGTTCGGTGCTGACGATCATCCTCGCGGCGCTGGGCATCTGGTTCGGCGCCCGCACGTTCAAGCGTGAGGACGGCTGACCCCTCGGACAAGAACGGCCGCGCTCCCTCGTCGGGAGCGCGGCCGTCGTCGTCTCAGGGGGTCTCACTCGACGCCGAGCAGCACCTCGACCGCGCGGGCCAGGAAGGCGTCGACCGGTCCCTCGGCGTAGGCGTTGCGGCCCTTGCGCCGCCGGAACGTCGCCGACCGCACCTCGGCAGCCGACAGCGGCGTGCCCTTGTCGAAGTAGGCGACCAGGCGCCGGCACAGCTCGTCGACGTCGGCCGGCTCGTAGCCCTGGTGCCGCCCGTCCGGTGCGGCGAACCGGTCGCCGTCGGGGCGCCCGAGCCGACCGTAGAGCGTGCGTGCCTGCTCGCTCAGCTTGCTCATCCACGCCTGCTGACCCTGCGTCGCGATGTACTCCGCGCGCGACCGCGCCACGAACGCCGCCTCGAGCCGGTCGAGTGCCGCGTCGACCGCCGCCGTCACGTACCCGCCGCGGACCATGTCGAACGCGACGCCGCGCACGTCCTTGCTGGCCAGGCCGCCGGCGGGGCCCTGCTCGTAGACCGCCCGAGCGTGCGAGAAGAAGTCGTCGACCTCGTCCGGGTCGTACCCCTGCTTCAGGCCCGAGACGGTCCGGAACATCCCGTCGCTCACTCGTCCTCCTCTGCCGCGAGCTGCCCGCAGGCACCGTCGATCTCACTGCCGCGGGTGTCCCGGATCGTCGTCGGGATCCCGTGCGCACGCAAGCGTGCCACGAACTCCTGCTCGACCCGCGGATCGCTCGCCGTCCACTTCGAACCCGGCGTCGGGTTCAGCGGGATCGGGTTGCAGTGCACCCAGCCGCGCCCGCGGGCGTTGAGCTTCTCGCCCAGCAGGTCGGCCCGCCAGGCGTGGTCGTTGATGTCCCGGATCAGCGCGTACTCGATGGAGACCCGGCGGCCGGTCACCTCGAAGTAGCGGTGGGCCGAGTCCAGCGCCTCGTCGACGCTCCACCGCGTGTTGACCGGGACGAGCTCGCTGCGGAGCTCGTCGTCGGGCGCGTGGAGGGACAGCGCCAGGGTGACGGGGATGCCCTCCTTGGCCAGCCTGTCCATGGCCGGCACCATCCCGACGGTCGACACCGTCACGTTGCGCGCGGACATGCCCAGACCGTCGGGCGTCGGCGCCACCAGGCGGCGGACCGTCTCCATGACCGACTTGTAGTTGGCCAGCGGCTCGCCCATGCCCATGAACACGACGTTGGACAGGCGCGTCGGGCCGCCGGGCACCTCACCGTCGGCCAGCGACCGGGCGGCCGCGCGCACCTGCTCCACGATCTCCGCGGTCGACAGGTTGCGGGTCAGGCCGAGCTGGCCCGTCGCGCAGAACGAGCACGCGAGCCCGCAGCCGGCCTGGCTCGACACGCACAGGGTGGTGCGGTTGGCGTAGCGCATGAGGACCGACTCGACCTTGGCGCCGTCGAACAGGTGCCACAGCGTCTTGACCGTCGTGCCCTTGTCGGCCGTCTGCGTGCGGTGCGCCGTGAGCAGCTGCGGGAACAGGCCCTCGACCAGCTTGTCGCGCGTCGCCTTGGGCAGGTCGGTCATCTGCGCGGGGTCGTTGGTCAGGTGCGTGAAGTAGTGGGTCGCCAGCTGCTTGGCGCGGAACGGCTTCTCCCCCAGCTCCGTGACGGCGTCGACGCGCTGCTCGGGCGTGAGGTCGACGAAGTGCTTGGGCGGCTTGCCGCGAGGTCCCCGGCTGGGCGAGGACAGGTCGAGGCGGACGGGTGTACCGGTCACGGGTACCCCCCTTCAGGTTGGACTGCGATCAGGCGGGCTGGAGGACCGTGAGGACGACGTACACGGCGGGGGCGGTGAGGACGAGGGAGTCGAGCCGGTCCAGGAGGCCGCCGTGCCCCGGCACCAGCCGCCCCATGTCCTTGAGCTCGAGGTCGCGCTTGAGCATCGACTCGGCCAGGTCGCCGAGCGTCGCGGTCACCACCGTCGCCAGGCCGAGGAACACGCCGACCAGCGGCTCGCCGTCGAACGCGACCTGGATGCCGACGACGCCGACCACGCACGCCAGCACGATGGAGCCGGCCAGACCCTCCCAGGTCTTCTTCGGACTCACCGACGGGGCGAGCGGGTGCCGGCCGAGCAGCACGCCGACCGTGTAGCCGCCGACGTCGCTGGCCACGCACAGCAGGATGAACAGCATCACGCGCGACGGCCCGTCGGGCTCGGCGAGCATGAGCATGACGAACCCGCCGAGGAACGGCAGGTACGCGGCCGCGAAGGCGCCGGCCGTGGCGTCCCGCAGGGCGGGCTGGCCGCTGCCGTCGAGCACGCGCCAGACGACGACACCGCCGACCGTCAGCATGAAGGCGACGAACAGCGCCTCGGGCCCGGCCGTGTAGGCCGAGACGAGGATGCCGATCGCGCCGACCAGCAGCGGGAGCAGGGGCAGGTGGATGTTGCGGCGCGTGAACGCCTGCGCCAGCTCCCACAGCCCGGCGCACACGGCCAGCACGGCGACGACGGCGAACGCTTCCTTGCGGATGAACAGCGACGCGACCACCGCCACGAGCATGGCGACGCCGACGACGATCGCGACCGGCAGGTCACGACCGGGGCGAGGGGTCCGGGTGGCGGCGATGGCTGTCTGGCTCATCAGACCTCGAGGAGCTCGTTCTCCTTGGACGAGAGCAGGTGGTCGATGAGATCCACATGCTTCTTCGTCAGGGACTCGAGCTCCTTCTCCGCACGACCGACCTCGTCCTCGCCGGCCTCGCCGTCCTTGACGATGCGGTCCAGCTCCTCCTTGGCCCGACGGCGCACGTTGCGCACCGAGATGCGCGCGTCCTCGGCCTTGGTCCGGGCGAGCTTCACGAAGTCCTTGCGCCGCTCCTGCGTCAGGGCGGGCAGGACGATCCGGATGACGTTGCCGTCGTTCGTCGGGTTGACCCCGAGGTCCGAGTCGCGCAGCGCCTTCTCGATCGCCGTCGTCGACGACTTGTCGAACGGCGACACGAGGATGGTGCGCGCCTCGGTGACGTTGAACGACGCGAGCTGCTGCAGGGGCGTCGGGCTGCCGTAGTAGTCGACGAACACCTTGGAGAACATCGCGGCGTTGGCGCGGCCGGTGCGGATCGTCGAGAAGTCCTCCTTGGCAACCTCGACGGCCTTGTCCATCTTCTCTTCAGCCTCGAAGAGGGTCTCGTCGATCACCGGAGCTCCTTCGTCTGCATGCGTAGTGGGGCGGTGCTGGCTGCTGGCGCTGATGCTCAGCTGGCCGTGATCAGCGTGCCGATCTTCTCACCCTGCAGCGCGCGCGTGACGTTGCCGGCCTCCTCGAGGCCGAACACGCGCATGCGCACGTCGTTGTCGCGGCACAGGCTGAGCGCCGAGCCGTCCATGACACCCAGGTCGTTGACGAGCGCGTCGGTGTAGGTCAGGTGGTCCAGCTTCACCGCGTCGGGGTCCTTGCGCGGGTCCGCCGAGTACACGCCGTCCACGCCGTTCTTGCCCATGAGCACCTCGTGGCAGTGCGTCTCGAGGGCGCGCTGGACGCTGACCGTGTCCGTCGAGAAGTACGGCATGCCCGCGCCGGCGCCGAAGATCACGACGCGGCCCTTCTCCAGGTGCCGGATGGCGCGCAGCGGGATGTACGGCTCGGCCACCTGGCCCATCGCGATCGCGGTCTGCACGCGGGTGCTGACCCCGGCCTGCTCGAGGAAGTCCTGGAGCGCCAGGCAGTTCATGACCGTGCCGAGCATGCCCATGTAGTCGGCGCGAGCCCGGTCGAGGCCGCGCTGCGACAGCTCGGCGCCGCGGAAGAAGTTGCCCCCGCCGACCACGATGGCCACCTGCACACCGGCCCGGACGGCCACCGCGATCTCCGCGGCGACGCGCTGGACGACGTCGGCCGCAAGGCCCACGTCACCGCCCCCGAACGTCTCGCCGGAGAGCTTGAGCAGGACACGCCGCTCCGGCACGGCCCCACGGGTCGACTCGGGGTCCTGGGTCACGGCGCCTCCACAAGAGTTGGGTCGATCTGGTGCCGACGACGGCCCCGGTCCCCGCAAGGGCCGGGGCCGTCGTCGATCACATGGGGTCAGGCTCCCACGCGGTAACGGACGAAGCCCGTCAGCGTGCCGCCGGCCTCGGAGAGAACCTGCGCGACCGTCTTCTTGTTGTCCTTGGCGAACGCCTGCTCGAGCAGGACGTTCTCCTTGAAGAAGCCGTTCAGGCGCCCCTCGATGATCTTCGGCAGCGCAGCCTCGGGCTTGCCCTCGTTGCGGGCCGTCTCCTCGGCGATGTGGCGCTCGTTCGCGACGATGTCGGCCGAGACCTCCTCGCGCGTGAGGTAGGTGGGCGAGAACGCCGCGATGTGTGTCGCGATGTCCCGCGCCACACCCGCACCGGCCGCGTCGGTCGCGACGAGCACGCCGACCTGCGGGGGCAGGTCCTTGCTGACCTTGTGCAGGTAGACCTCGACGTGCTCGCCGGCCACGCGGGCCAGGCGGCGGACGACGACGCGCTCACCCAGGGTGGCGGCCGTCTCGTCGACGATCGTCTGCACGCTGGAGCCGTCGACGTCCGTCGCGAGCAGCGCGTCGGCGTCGCGCGCCGGGCTGGCGACCGCGGCCGCGAGGACGCGGTCCGCGAGGGCGACGAAGTTCGGGCTCTTCGCGACGAAGTCGGTCTCCGAGTTGATCTCGACCAGCACGCCGGTCTGACCCTCACCGTCGGCCGTCGGGCCGACGTGAGCGACGACGAGGCCGTCCGAGGCCGCGCGACCCTCACGCTTGCCGACGCCCTTCAGGCCCTTGACGCGGATGAGCTCGAGAGCCTTCTCGGAGTCGCCCTCCGCCTCCTCGAGCGCCTTCTTGACGTCCATCATTCCGGCACCGGTCTTCTCGCGCAGCGCCTTGATGTCTGCGAGCGAGTAGTTCGCCATCAGTCGTGTCCGTTCCTGTTGAGTCGTGATGTGTCGAGCGGGACCCGTCCGGGTCCGGTGACGTGCTGCAGTGCCGGTGGCCCCTGAGGGGGTGCTGCTGTGCCGGTGGCCCCTGAGGGGCCACCGGCACCGGCTGGGTCACTTGGAGTCGGCGTCGCCCTCGGCGGCAGCCTCGTCGGCGATCTCCTCGGCGACGACCTCGGCGGCAGCCTCCTCGGCGACCTCCTCGGCCACGACCTCAGCGACGATCTCCTCGGCGAGCGCCTCGACCACGGCCTCGGCCACGACCTCCTCGGCGACCTCCTCCGCGATCTCGGCCTTCGCCTCGGCGACGGCGTCGGTCGCGTCAGCGGCGACCTCGGTGCTCGCCAGGTCGGCCTCGGCGCCGGCGAGGAGCTCGCGCTCCCACTCGGCCAGCGGCTCGGCGTCGGTCGTGGTGCCCTCGGCGGCCGCGGTGCGACCCGAGTGGCGCTTGAGCAGACCGTCGGCCGCGGCGTCCGCGATGACGCGGGTCAGCAGCTGCACGGCGCGGATCGCGTCGTCGTTGCCCGGGATCGGGTAGTCGACGACGTCGGGGTCGCAGTTGGTGTCGAGGATCGCGACGACCGGGATGCCGAGCTTGCGCGCCTCGTTGACGGCGAGGTGCTCCTTGTTCGTGTCGACGATCCACACGGCCGAGGGAACCTTGGCCATGTCGCGGATGCCGCCGAGCGTCTTCGCGAGCTTGTCCTTCTCGCGGCGCAGGACGAGCAGCTCCTTCTTCGTGAGGTTCGAGCCCGCCACGTCGTCGAAGTCGATCTGCTCCAGCTCCTTGAGGCGCTGGAGGCGCTTGTGCACCGTGCTGAAGTTGGTGAGCATGCCACCGAGCCAGCGCTGGTTGACGTACGGCATGCCGACGCGAGCGGCCTGGTCGGCGACCGGCTCCTGCGCCTGCTTCTTCGTGCCGACGAACAGGATCGTCCCGCCGTGCGCGACGGTCTGGCTCACGAAGTCGTACGCGTTGTCGATGTACGACAGCGACTGCTGCAGGTCGACGATGTAGATGCCATTGCGCTCGGTGAAGATGAAGCGCTTCATCTTGGGGTTCCAGCGGCGGGTCTGGTGCCCGAAGTGGACACCGCTCTCGAGCAGCTGGCGCATGGTCACGACGGCCATGGCACGTCCTTCCGGCGCGCACCGCAGGGTGCACGCGTCAACGGCGGACCCTCGTGGGGCCCGCATCTCGGTTGTCGGCTCCGACCAGCTGGTCGGCGCCCCTGGCGTCATGTCGTCGTCCGCTCCGGGGACTGCCACTGGTGCAGGAGCCCGGACCGCTGCGGAGATCGACCCCGTCCTGGTGCTCGTCGGCACGCTGGCCGGCGGGTCCCTGATCGGGTGGATGACACGCGAAGTCGACCGGTACGGACCGGTCGCACCAGAAGTTTAGCCGATCGCCGGGGCTGCTCCGCACCGGCGACCCGCCCACAGCCCCGACGCACGCGCCGGCGTCCCCAGATCCGTGCGCGAGCCTCCCCCGGGCGCGCCTTCCCCTCGACGATCGCCGTCATGACCCGAGCACCCCACATCACCCACCCAGCGCCGTCGTCAGGCGCCCCCGCCGGCCGGCTCGCCCGGCGCCGCGCCGCCTCGCCACCAGAGACGGACCGCACCGACGCATCGCCGGTGCCAGACGGCGCGTCGAGGATCGGCGCTGATCGCTCCGAACCGTCACCAGGCGAGAGCGGCCCGCGGACGACTGGCGCTCGTCGCGCAGCACCTTCGCTGCCCGGCACCGCATGCGCCTGCGGGGCCCGTCCTCTGCCGGCGGCCGAGCAGTCCAGGACCGTCTCGCGCCGGACCCGTCCCCTGCCGGCGACCGTGCCGTCCGGGACCGTCTCGCGCCGGACCAGCCGCCTCCGGGCCACGCTCGGGGGCGGCGCCGTGGCAGGCCTCGTCGCCCTGACGATGGCGGTGCTGGCCTCGGCCGGCTCCGCGGTGCCGAGTCTTCCCGTCGCGCCGGCCGGGACCTACCGTCTCCCGCTCGCAGGTCCGGCCGACGTCGCTCGTGGGTTCGAGCCTCCACCGCAGCCCTGGGCGGCGGGTCACCGCGGCGTCGATCTGCGCACGGCTGCCGGCGCGCAGGCCGTCTCCCCCGTCGCCGGCACGGTCACCTACGCAGGTGCGGTCGCGGGCCGCGGGGTCGTGACGGTGACCGACGCGGACGGCCGCCGGTCGAGTGTCGAGCCGGTGCTCGCCGCCGTGCGGGCCGGAGACGTCGTCGGTGCGGGCCAGCTCGTCGGAGTCGTCATGGCGGACGGCTCGCACTGCGCGCCCAGGACGTGCCTGCACTGGGGCGTCCGGGTGGGCGACGACTACGTCGACCCGCTGACGCTGCTGCCGGGCGCGGGTCCCGTGGTGCTCCTGCCGATCGGGGAAGGAGCCTGACCAGCCCGCCGGCGCTCCCCCGACGGCTCGATCGGGCCGACGCCCCGACCGTCTTGAAAGAGCCCGCCACAGCGGCTCGGCCGGGCAGGTGCTCCTCCCTCTTCGGGACGGAGCCGAACCCGCCAACCGCAGTTGCTCGGTCGGGCGGCCCTGCGATCAGTCGGTCAGACGCGTTCGGCCTCGAGCAGCCGGGTCCGGAGGCGGACCATCGCGGCCGTGTGCATCTGCGAGATGCGCGACTCGGTGACACCGAGCACGCGGCCGATCTCCGCGAGCGTCATGCCCTCGTAGTAGTAGAGGACGACGACGATGCGCTCGCGCTCACCGAGACACTCGATCGCGCGGGCCAGCAGGAACTTGGTCTCGGCAGCCTCCATCGAGCTGGCCGGGTCGAGCGTGCGGTCGTCACCGAGGGTGTCGCCGAGCGAGACGCCGCCCGGGCGGTCGTCGCCGCCGCCGAGCAGCTCGTCGAGCGCGGCCACGTTCACCGTCGACAGCTGGGAGTAGATGGCGCGGAGGTCCTCCACCGGCATCTCCAGGTGGCGGGCGACCTCGTCCTCGGTCGGGGTGCGGTGCAGCTTGGCCTCGAGCTCCGCGTAGGCGCGGTCGACCGCGCGGGCCTTGGTGCGGACCGAGCGCGGGACCCAGTCCATCGCGCGCAGCTCGTCGATGATCGCGCCACGGATCCGGGACGACGCGTACGACTCGAACTTCACCGCGCGGTCGGTCTGGTACTTCTCGATGGCGTCGATGAGGCCGAACATGCCGTAGGAGACAAGGTCGGCCTGCTCGACGGTGCTGGGCAGCCGCATCCCGACGCGGCCGGCGACGGCCGACACCAGCGGCGCGTAGTGCAGGATCAGGCCCTCACGCGCCCGCGGGGACTGCGACGACTTGTAGTCCTCCCACAGGGCGTCGACCTCCTCGACGGAGCGGCTCGGCGCGACCGGTCCGCGCGGCGCCGGCACCCCGCGGGTGATCGGGACCGTCGGGGACGCGACCTCCGTGGCGGCGGCGGGCCACGGCTGGGGGACGACTCCCTCGGGGGCCGTGCTGGTCATCCGGGTGCGCACCGGGAAGGCGGCGTCCAGCTTCGTCGTCATCGTCGACTCCAAGTTGTGCGTCATGCTCGCGGGTGCGCTTGCTGGAAGGCCGACCGCAGGCGGTCGGCTGAGACGTGGGTATAGCGCTGCGTCGTGGCCAGGCTGGCGTGGCCGAGGATCTCCTGGACGCTGCGCAGGTCCGAGCCACCCTCGAGGAGGTGGGTCGCGGCAGTGTGGCGCAGCGCGTGCGGCGCCACGTCGTCGACGCCCGCGAGGGCGGCGGCCTGGTGGACGACCGTGCGCGCTTGGCGCTGGTCGAGACGCCCCCCGCGCAGGCCGAGGAAGACGGCCGACGGCGACGAGGGGTGGACGAGCTGCGGGCGGCCACGCTCGAGCCACGCGCTCAGCGCGGTCGCGGCGGGCTTGCCGAACGGGACGACGCGCTCCTTGTCGCCCTTGCCGACGACCCGCAGCGTGCGCTCGTGCACGTCCAGGTTGCCGAGGTCCGCACCGCAGACCTCACCGACGCGGACACCCGTCGCGTAGAGGAGCTCGAGGAGCGCCCAGTCCCGCAGGGCGACCGCGTCACCGTCAGCGGCGCGGTCACGCGCCAGGTCCAGCATCTGGGAGACGGGCTCCACGCGCAGCACGGTCGGCAGCGACGACCCGGTCCGTGCGGTGGCGAGACGCAGGGCCGGGTCGACCGGGACACGGTGCGTGCGGTTGGCCCAGGCGAAGAACGTGCGGACGGCGGCCCCGCGTCGTGCGAGCGTCGCGCGGCTGCGGTGGGTGGTCGCCATCGAGGCGAGCCAGCCGCGCAGGACGGAAAGGTCGATCGAGTCGAGCGTGGTGCGGCCGTGCCGCGAGGCGTACCCGAGAAGCAGGTCGACATCTCCGACATAGGCGCGGTTGGTGTTCGACGACAATCCCCGCTGAGCGCTCAGGTGTGCCGAGAACTCCGACAGGAGGCGGCCGCGATTCGGCGCCCCTGCGGTGATCTCGACCACGTCCATGTGAGTACGGTGACCTGAAACACAGCCGGGAACAAGGACGACTTTCACCTGCCCGGCCTAACGCTGGGCGAATCCCGGCGCAATGTCCGATTCGCCGACCAAGAAATGCCCGATCGCGCGTTTTTTTCACCCGCAGATCACCTCACCCTCGTGTTCTTCGCCCAGTTCTCGGCGCGCCTTCTTTACAAGCACCGGGCTCATGGTGTGAGACGACTCACAGCGAGCCACCCACCGGACCGTCGGGCGGCCCATCCATCGAGCTCGAGAAGCCCCAGCGAGCTCCGCGCCTCGGCGAGGGAGACCCCGGCGACGCTGGCGACTCGCTCGAGCTCTGCCGGCATTCGACGTGGAAGGGCGTCGAGGACGCGCCGCACGAGCGGGTCCAGTCCGTCCCCGGCGCGAGCGGCGCGCTCGTCGGCCGCACGCTCGGCCGCGACGGCGGCACCCAGGTCCGAGCCGACCATCGCTGCGAGCTCGCGCACCTCGGCGGCGTCGGTCACGCAGACGGCGACCCCGTCGCGCAGCAGTCGGTGGCACCCCGCGGACGCCATCGACGTCACCGGGCCGGGCACGGCGCCGACCGGGCGCAGGAGCCGCGCGGCGTGGTGCGCCGTGCTCATGGCCCCCGAGCGCCACGCCGCCTCCACGACGACCGTGGCCCGGGACGCCGCGGCGATCAACCGGTTCCGCTGGAGGAACCGGCTCTTCGTGGGCAAGGTCGCAGGCGGCACCTCCGAGACGAGCGCCCCGCCCGTGGCCACGACGGACTCGAGCAGGCGGGTGTTCCCGGCGGGGTACGCCCGGTCGACCCCACCCGCGAGCACGACGAGCGTCGGCCCGCCGCGCGCCAGGGCCCCGCGGTGCGCGGCCGCGTCGATGCCGTACGCCCCGCCCGAGACGACGCACCCGCCGGCATCGGCGAGGCCGTCGGCCAGGTCGAACGCCACGCGCTCGCCGTAGGACGTGGCGGCTCGCGACCCGACGACCGCGACGGACCGTGCCGAGGCCGCGGCGAGATCGAGGTCCCCGCGAACCCACAGGCAGAACGGCGCCTCGACGCCGAGGTCGTCGACGGCTGTCGACCACCGGGGGTCCCCCGGCACCAGGACCGCGCCGCCGACCTTGTCGAGGCGGTCGACGTCGCGTCGCGGTTCGCAGTCGGGCAGCCGCGCCGCCCACCGCGCCAACGCCCGGCCGATCCGCACGACCTCGCCCGGCGCGAGCCGCCCCCGCCCCTCCTCGAGCCGCCCGACGTCCGGCCGGCCCGCCTGGACCGCCGCCCGCACCCAGGCGAGCGCCTCGGCGGCGCCCAGCAGCTGGACGAGGGCACCGGCGACGACGTCTCCCGGCTCCACGAGCGCACTCCACGTCGCGCGCGCCAGCACGTCGACCTCGGCGCCGCTCATGCGCCGTGCCCGCGGGTGCGCAGCAGCAGCGCCTGCCCGACGTCGGCGCGCCCCGGCGCCGTCCGCCCTGCCAGGTCCGCGAGCGTCCACGCGACCCGCAGCACGCGATCCACCCCGCGCAGGCTCAAGGTGCCGCGGTCGAGCGCGCGGTCGAGGTCGGAGACCAACGAGCGATCGGGGCCCAGCCGCTCCCGGAGCCAGCCACCCGGGACGTCCCCGTTGGTGCGCCACGGGGTACTCCGCAGCCGCTCCGTCTGCGCGTCGCGCGCGCTGGCCACCCGCGCGGCGACCGCCGTCGAGGACTCCCCCGCCGCCGCGCCCGCACGCGACGGAGCCAGCTCGACCTGCAGGTCGACGCGGTCGAGCAGCGGTCCGGAGAGCTTGCCGAAGTACCGCCGCCGCTGCTGCTCCGGCCGGCACGTGCATGCCAGCCCCTTGCCGACGGCCTGGCCGCACGGGCACGGGTTCGCCGCCAGCACCAGCTGGAAGCGCGCCGGGTACCGTGCCGTGCCGGCCGCCCGGTGAAGCACCAGCTCGCCGTGCTCGAGCGGCTGGCGGAGCGTCTGCAGGACCGCGGTCGAGAACTCCGGCGCCTCGTCGAGGAAGAGCACGCCGCGGTGCGCTCGCGACGCGGCACCCGGACGCGGCATGCCCGAGCCGCCGCCCACCACGCTGGCGGGCGTGGCGGTGTGGTGCGGGTCCTCGAACGGCGGCCGACGCAGCAGCCCACCGCCGGGGTCGAAGGCCCCGGCCACCGAGTGCACCGCGGTGACCTCCACCGCGTCCGCCTCGGACAGGTCGGGCAACAACCCCGGCAGGCGCGCCGCCAGCATGGTCTTGCCGGTGCCCGGCGGGCCCACCATCAGCAGGTGGTGCCCGCCCGCCGCCGCGACCTCGAGGCACGCGCGCGCGTCCGCCTGGCCGACGACGTCGGCGAGGTCGAGAGCGGCGGCTCCCGGGCGGGCGGCGACCGCCTCGACCGCGACGGGCGGCACCGTGGGCACCTCGAGAGTCGCGCCGTAGCCTGCGGCCACCTGCGCGAGGCTGGTGGCGCCGACCACCTGCGCACCCGGGACCAGCCGCGCCTCCGCGGCGTTCGCCGCCGCGACCACCACGCGGCGGTGCCCGGCGGCGACCGCGGCGGCGACCGCCGGCAGCACGCCGCGGATCGGCCGGAGCCGACCGTCGAGTCCGAGCTCGCCGAGGTGCACCACCGCCTGCGTCGCGGCCGGGTCGATCGCCTCCGCGCCCGCCAGGGTGGCGACCGCGATGGCCAGGTCGAAGCCGGACCCCGACTTGGGCAGGGTGGCGGGCGAGAGGTTGACGGTGATGCGCCGGTTGGGCCACCCCAGACCCGAGGACGTCACGGCGGCACGCACGCGGTCCCGAGACTCGGCCAGCGACGCGTCCGGGAGCCCGACGAGGGTGAAGGCCGGCAGGGACGGCGCGAGGTGGGCCTCGACCTCGACCACGTGCCCGGTCAGCCCGACCAGCGCGACGCCCAGCGTGCTCCCGAGCACCACTCAGACCACCCCGACGAGGTGGTCGACCTCGGCGGCGCCGCGCGCGGGCAGCACCACCGCGATGACGTCGACGCGCACCGAGCTCGGGTGCACGTCGTGCGCGGTCAGCCACTGCGCCGCGAGGCGCCGGACCCGAGCCAGCTTGCGGGGCGTCACCGCCTCCGCGGGGTGCCCGAACGCGATCGACCGGCGGGTCTTGACCTCCACCACCACGAGCTCGTCCCCGTCGAGCGCGACGAGGTCCAGCTCACCGTCCCGCGTCCGCCAGTTGCGGTCCAGCACGTCCCACCCACGACCGCGGACGTGCGCCTCTGCCACGTCCTCGCCGTACCGCCCCACTGCGTCCTTCGCGCGCACCGGACCACCTCCGCGCACGACGCTGCCAGGGCGGGAGGGTGCTGGGGTGGCGAGCTCACCGCCTCGGGGACGGAGCCGCGTCCGCACGGGGCTGTGGGCGGCTCACCGTGGCGAGCGGAACCCCCGGACGAGGGCGCGGAAGGTCAGCGGGCGAAGCCCGCACTGCCGCCGAGATCGAGCTCGGCCTTGGCCAGCTCCTCGACGTTCACGTCCTTGAACGTGACGACGCGCACCGACTTCACGAACCGGGCGGAGCGGTAGACGTCCCACACCCACGCGTCGGCGAGCGTCAGCTCGAAGTACACCTCACCCGCGGCCGACCGGACCTGCAGGTCCACCTGGTTGGCCAGGTAGAACCGTCGCTCGGTCTCGACGACGTAGGAGAAGAGCCCCACGACGTCGCGGTACTCGCGGTACAGCGCGAGCTCCATGTCGGTCTCGTAGTTCTCCAGGTCCTCCGCGCTCACCGGGACATCATCCCCCATGAGCAGGGTCGGGACCGCGCGACGCCACGGTGGACGAGCGGTCAGGCCCGCGAGGCGCCGACCTGGACCTCGTCCGGCATCGGCTCGTCGACCAGCAGCGCGTCGTCGTCGCCCTCGTCGACAAGGACGTCCGCGTCGTCAGCGAGCAGCGCGTCATCGTCGAGAACGTCGTCCGCGACGTCGTCGAGGAACGCGTCGTCGTCGATCCCCGTCCCGGGCAGCCGCCACGAGCGTCGGTGCAGCACGCTCGGACCCAGCTCGCGCAGCGCCGCGATGTGCTCGGGCGAGGCGTAGCCCTTGTTCTCGTCCCACCGGTAGGCGGGGTGCTCGGCGGCGAGCGCGACCATGAGCGCATCCCGCTCGCACTTGGCGAGCACGCTCGCGGCCGCCACAGACGCGCAGGTGCGGTCGGCCTTGACCCGCATGTGCACGCGCGGCGCCGGCACCTCCGACACGTCGTCGACGGTGAAGAGATCCGGCTGCGCGGGGCTGCTGAGCCAGTCGTGCGACCCGTCGAGCAGGACGACGTCCACCGGCCCGATGGTCACGGCGATCGTGGCCAGCGCGCGGGTGCCCGCGAGCCGCAGCGCCGCGATGATCCCGATCTCGTCGATCTCGTCGGCGCTCGCGTGGCCCACCGCACGCGCGAGCCCCCAGCGGTTGAGCGCCGGCAGCAGCCGCGTCCGGGCCGCCGGGGCGAGGAGCTTGGAGTCCGCGACACCCTTGGGTGCGGACCTCGTCGTGACGTCGACGACGACCACGCCGACGCTCACCGGACCCGCCAGCGAGCCGCGGCCGACCTCATCCATCCCCGCCAGCAGCCGGGCGCCGTCCCGCAGCAGCACGCGCTCGTGCCGCAGGTGGGGCGCCGTGCGAGTCAGGGTGGCCCGGCGGGCCGCCGCGACCGTGGTCACGGCTGGTCGGGCACGTCCGCGAACGTGCTGGTCGGGTTGTGCAGGATGCCGACGCGCTCGATGGGCCACACCGTCACGAACGCCACGCCGACGACGTTCGCGATGGGCACGGAGCCCCCGCCGGGCTTGCCCTGGTTGTAGCGCGAGTCCGACGAGTGCGACCGGTTGTCGCCCATGACCCAGATGCTGTTCTCGGGCACGGTGATGTCGAACGCGATGTCGCTGGGCAGGACACCCTCCGCGAGGTACGGCTCGTCGAGCGGTTCGCCGTTGACCGTCACGGGCTCCCCCGGACCGGCACAGGCGACGTGGTCGCCCGGCAGCCCGATGAGCCTCTTGACCAGGTGCTCGTTGGCGTCGGCAGGGTAGAGCCCGATGAACGTCAGGGCGTCGTTGATCGCGCCCCGCACCGGGCCCGGGTCGGGGGTGACGCCCGCGGGCAGCCAGCCGCCGGGGTCCTTGAAGACGACGATGTCACCGCGGCGCAGGTCGAACGGTCCGGGGGTCAGCTTGCTGACCAGGATGCGGTCGTGCTCGATCAGGGTGTCGTGCATCGACTGGCTCGGGATGAAGAACGCCTGCACCAGGAACGTCTTGACCAGCAGCGACAGCACGATCGCGCTGACGAGGATGATGACCGTCTCGCGCAGCAGCGACCCGGCGCCGCTCGGGCGTCGTGCGGCCGCGTGCCGACGGCTGGCCGCGTGGGGTGGCTCCGACCCGTCATCGGCACCCGTCACGTCGGGCATCCGCCGGCCCGCCCCGGCCTCGTCGGGCGCCTCGCGGCCCGGCCACGACGTGGGCGACGAGTCCTCGTCGAGATCTCGGGCGGGTCGGTCGATCACCCGCACACTCTCGCATGCGAGGGACCCGTTCGCGCACACGACCGGCGGCCGAGATCGGGTCCTGCTGCGCACGTCACCGGCATCGTGACCCGCGCCACGGGCCGACGGCGCACGTGACCTGCGGCAGCGCCGTCCGGAGACGCCGACGGGCGACCACCGGATCGGTGGCCGCCCGTCAGGACGTCGCGTGCGGGAAGGCTCAGGCCTTCTTCGCGGCGGGGGCGAAGTCGCGCTTCTCCTTGATCTTCGCCTTCTTGCCGCGGAGCTTGCGCAGGTAGTACAGCTTCGCGCGGCGCACGTCGCCGCGCGTCACGACCTCGATCGACTCCAGGCTCGGGGAGTGCACGGGGAACGTGCGCTCGACGCCGACCTGGAAGCTGACCTTGCGGACGGTGAACGTCTCGCGGACGCCGTCACCCTGGCGACCGATGACGACACCCTGGAACGCCTGGATGCGGGAGCGGTTGCCCTCGACGACCTTGACGTTGACCTTGAGCGTGTCGCCGGCGCGGAACTCCGGGATGTCGGAGCGCAGCGATGCTGCGTCGACACTGTCGAGCGTGTGCATGTGATGTCACTTCCCCGCCCTGCCACAGGTCAGGAACGTCGTCGAGGGCGTCACGGCTGCCTGTGCAGGCAGGACCGGCGTCCTTGGTCTGATGGTCCGGTGCGTCGGGGGTCGAACCCCGGGTGGTCGTGATTCGTCTCCCCTGTGGCAGAGACGCGACCTGCGCGCACCAACGGGCAAGTCTGCCACACCGGCGGCACCCACGGACAATCGGGTGCGCAACCTCACGACGACCGGCCGAGGCGCCCTTCGACGGTCGACCAGCCCAGCGTGGCGAGCAGCGCGAGGTCGTGCTTGTCCAGCTCGTCGACCGGCAGGGCCGCGATGAGGTCCGGGCGGCGCGCGGCCGTCCGCTTCAGCGCGGTGTCCCGACGCCAGCGGGCGATCCGCGCGTGGTGCCCGGACAGCAGCACCTCGGGCACCTCCAGCCCGGACCACGCCGGCGGCTTCGTGTAGACCGGGTACTCGAGCAGCCCGGCGGCCCCGTGCGACTCCTCGACCAGCGACTCGGGGTTCCCGACCACACCGGGCAGCAGGCGCGCGACGGCCTCGACCACGACGAGCGCGGCGACCTCACCCCCGTTGAGCACGTAGTCCCCGAGCGAGAACTCGGTGACCCGCCCCCGCGACCGGTAGTGCTCGGCCACGCGCGCGTCGATCCCCTCGTACCGCCCGCACGCCAGCACCAGGTGGCTCTCGCCGGCCAGCGCCTCGGCCGTCCGCTGCGTGAACGGCTCCCCCGACGGCGTCGGCACCAGCAGATGCGCGTCCGCGTCGAGCAGCTCGTCGAGCGCGGCGCCCCACACGTCGGGGCGCATCACCATGCCGGCACCCCCGCCGAACGGGGTGTCGTCGACGGTGCGGTGGCGGTCCGTGGTCCAGTCGCGCAGGTCGTGCACGCGCAGGTCGAGCAGGCCGCTCGTGCGGGCCTTGCCGACGAGCGACAGGTCCAGCGGCGCCAGGTACTCGGGAAAGATCGAGACGACGTCGATGCGCACGTCAGTCGTCGTCTCCGACGGTCTCCTCGGAGACCACGAGGTTGGCGGCGTCGGAGGCCAGGAGCCCGCCGGGCGGGTCGAGCACGACGCGCCCGCCGGCGACGTCGACCACCGGGACGATCGCGCGGACGAACGGCACGAGCGTGCGAGCGCCGTCCGGCTCCCGCAGCACGAGCATGTCGTGCGCGGGCAGGTGCTCCAGGCCGACGATCTCGCCGAGCACGCGACCGTCGACGTGCTCCGCACGCAGGCCCGCGAGCTCGTGCGGGTACCAGGCGTCGTCCTCGTCGGACGAGTCCTCGTCGACCACCAGCTCGGTGCCGCGCATCGCCTCCGCCGTCGTCCTGTCGTTGATCTGCGCGAACGTGACGTACCAGCGACCCTGCTGGACGCGCGTGCTGACGACGGTCAACGGCCCTCGGGCCGTGGGCTCGGTCGCCAGCACGGCACCGTCCCCGAACCGGTCCTCGGGGGTGTCGGTCCGCAGGTCGAGGGCGACCTCTCCGCGCAGGCCGTGGGCACGGCCGATCCGCGCGACGGTCAGCTGCATGGGAGTCCTCACGATCGGGGGGTGGGAATGACGAAGGCCCGGTCCCCAGGCTAGGGGACCGGGCCTTCGGCGATGACTCAGCGCCGGTCGACGTCCACGACGTCGACGCGGACCGCGCCGTCCGTCGAGAGCGCGCCGACGACGGTGCGCAGCGCGCGTGCCGTGCGACCGCCGCGGCCGATGACCCGGCCGAGGTCGTCGGGGTGCACGCGCACCTCGAGCAGGTCCCCACGACGCAGCGTCGACGCGTTCACGCGGACGTCGTCCGGGTGGTCGACGATGCCACGCACCAGGTGCTCGAGGGCGTCGGCGAGCATCAGGCCTGCTCGTCCTCGACCGTCTCGGCCGGAGCCTCGACAGCGGCCGACTTCTTCTCGGACGCCTTGGCCTTGGCCTTCTCGGCGTCGAGCGCGACCTTGTCGATCGCGGCCTTCGGGTCGACCTTGTCGGCCTTCGTGCGCAGGGTGCCCTCCTGGCCGGGGAGGTTCTTGAACTTCTGCCAGTCACCGGTGATCTTGAGGAGCACCTCGACCTGCTCGGTCGGCTGCGCGCCGACGCCGAGCCAGTACTGAGCGCGCTCCGAGGAGATCTCGATGAGCGACGGCTCCTCGGTGGGGTGGTACTTGCCGATCTCCTCGATCACGCGGCCGTCGCGCTTGGTGCGCGAGTCGGCGACGACGACGCGGTAGTACGGCTGACGGATCTTGCCGAAACGCTTGAGACGAATCTTGGTGGCCACGGTGTGGTCTTCTCCTGAGGTCTGCTGGGTGGCCTGCCCGCGCATTGCCCGTGGGGTGGGCGCGCCGGGAAGGTCAGGGACACGACGAACGCAGGTAGAGGGGCTGCAGACGTCGGGTACAGCCGACCATTGTGCCAGATGCCGGAGGGGACTCCCAACCGTGTCCCGCAGGTCACAGACCTCCGGCGACGACCGTCCCGCGGAGCACCACGGCGCGCGGCGCGGCGAGCACGCCGACGTCCGTCCGCGGGTCCGCGTCGTACACCACGACGTCGGCGCTCTCCCCCTCGGCGATCCCGGGGACCCCGAGCCACGCGCGCGTGCGCCAGCTCGCGGCCGCCACCACGTCGCGCGCCGGCAGGCCGGCCAGGACCAGCTCGGCGGCCTCGTCGGCGATCCGCCCGTGGGCGAGCGTCCCGCCGGCGTCCGTGCCGACGAGCACGGGCACCCCCGCCTCGTGCAGGTCGCGGACCAGGGCGTACCGGTGGGCGTGCAGCGCACGCATGCGTGCGGCGAACAGCGGGTAGCGGGAGGCCTGGGCGGCGATGGCCTCGAACTGGCCGATCTGCAGCAGGGTCGCGGTGACCGGGATCCCGGAGGCGGCGATGCGGTCGATCTGGTCCGGCGTGGCGCCCGTGGCGTGCTCGAGGCAGTCGACGCCGGCGTCGAGCAGGGCGTCGAGCGACTCCGTGGCGAACGTGTGGGCGGTCACGCGAGCGCCGGCGGAATGCGCGACCGCGACCGCGTCGGCGAGGACGTCCGACGGCCAGAGCGGGCGCAGGTCACCCTCGGCGCCCAGGTCGCGATCGATCCAGTCGGCGACGAGCTTGACCCAGCCGTCGCCGCGCTCGGCCTCTTCGCGGACGGCGTCGGGAAGGTCGGCGACGTCCGCGAGCTCACGCCCGTAGTGCCGCAGGTAGCGCTTGGGGCGCGCGAGGTGGCGGCCCGCACGGATCAGGCGGGGCAGGTCGTCGCGGTCGTGCACCCAGCCGGTGTCGGCCGGCGAACCGGCGTCGCGGACGAGCAGCACGCCGGAGTCGCGGTCGGCGAGGGCCTGCTTCTCCGCGGTCCCGTCGTCGACCGGCCCGTCCGACGCCAGGCCGATGTGGCAGTGCACGTCGACGAGCCCTGGCAGGACCCAGCCCTCGAGCACGGCGTCGGGTGCCGACGACGGCCGCACGAAGGTGATCCGGCCGTCGACGACCCACGCCTCGCCGACCTCGCGCTCGTCGTCGAGCACGACGGTGCCCCGCAGGTGCAGGAGCACGGGCCCTCAGCGTCCGCCGAGGTAGCGGTCGAGACCGGCGGGCAGCTCGAGCTCAGTCGGCTCAGGCGTCGCCGTCGGGGTGATCCCGAACGAGGACCCCGCGGGGGCCGACGGACGGCTGGTGATTCCCCGCTCCTGCTCGGCGCGGCGTGCCGGGTTCCCGGACTTGCCCTTGACCTTGCGGGCCGGCGCCTGGCGTCCGCGCGACTTCTTGCCGCCCATGCCCGGCAGGTTGCCCATGCCGGGGGGCATGCCGGGGATGCCGCCGCCCTTGGCCATCTGCTTCATCATCTTCTGCGCGCCGTCGAAGCGCTCCAGCAGCTGGTTGACGTCGCTCGGCTTGGTGCCCGACCCGGCGGCGATGCGCGAGCGGCGCGAGCCGTTGATGATCTTCGGCGTCCGGCGCTCGGCGGGGGTCATCGAGCGGATGATCGCCTCGATGCGGTCCACCTCGCGCTCGTCGAAGTTGTCGAGCGCCTCCCGCATCTGCCCCATGCCGGGCAGCATGCCCATCATCTTCTTCAGCGGGCCGGCGTTGCGCAGCTGCTGCATCTGGACGAGGAAGTCCTCGAGCGTGAGGTCCTGGCCGGCGGCGAGCTTGCCCGCCATCTCCTCGGCCTGGCCGGCGTCGAACGCCTTCTCGGCCTGCTCGATGAGCGTGAGGATGTCGCCCATGTCGAGGATCCGCGACGCCATGCGGTCGGGGTGGAAGACCTCGAACTCGGTGAGCTTCTCACCGGTCGACGCGTACATGATCGGCTTGCCGGTGACGCTGGCGACCGAGAGCGCGGCACCACCGCGTGCGTCGCCGTCGAGCTTGGTCAGGACGACGCCGGTGAAGCCGACCCCGTCCTGGAAGGCCTGAGCCGTGGCGACGGCGTCCTGGCCGATCATCGCGTCGATGACGAAGAGGACCTCGTCGGGGTCGAGCGCGTCGCGGATGTCCGACGCCTGCTGCATGAGCTCCGCGTCGACGCCGAGGCGGCCGGCCGTGTCCACGATGAGCACGTCGTGCAGCTTGGTCTTGGCCGTCTCCAGGCCCTGGCGCGCCACGGCGACCGGATCGGCGCCGAACGGCATCACGTCCTCGCTGCCCTGGTTGCCGGGGTGCGGGGCGAACACGGGGACGCCTGCGCGCTCCCCCACCACCTGCAGCTGCGTGACGGCGTTGGGGCGCTGCAGGTCCGCGGCGACCAGCAGCGGCGTGTGGCCCTGGCCCTTGAGGTGCAGCGCGAGCTTGCCGGCGAGCGTGGTCTTGCCCGCACCCTGCAGACCGGCCAGGAGGATGACGGTCGGCGGGTTCTTGGCGAGGCTCAGCGTGCGCGTCTGGCCACCGAGGATCGAGACGAGCTCCTCGTTGACGATCTTGACGACCTGCTGCGCCGGGTTGAGCGCACCGGACACCTCGGCCGACAGCGCGCGCTCGCGCACGGCACCGGTGAACGAACGGACGACCGGGACGGCGACGTCGGCGTCGAGCAGCGCCCGGCGGATCTCGCGCACGGTGGCGTCGATGTCCGCCTCGGACAGACGGCCCTTGGTGCGCAGGTTCTTGAAGGTCGACGTCAGTCGGTCGGACAGGGTGGCGAACACCTGGCGGTCCTCACGCTTCGGGGATTCTGACGATGTCAGGGACGTCCTAGGGTACCTGCCAGCACACGGGTGGCCCGTGCCGTGAGGTCGTCCACCAGCGTCGCGCGCCACGTGCTCCAGGCCTGCGGGCCGGCGGCGCCCGCGTCGGCCTCGGTCAGTGCCCGCAGCAGCACCAGCATGTCGGGTCGGTGGTCCACGGCGTCGAGCAGGCGGGCCATCGTCGCCGGGTCGTCCGGGTCCGCGGTGGTGGCCAGCTCCGCGAGCGTCAGGTGCTCGCGCACCAGCCGGGTGACGTCGGCCGCGACCTGCTCGTCGAAACCCATCCGCAGCACGATCGGTCCCGCGAGCCGCGCGCCCTCGGTCGAGTGGTCGCCCGCGCCGGCCCGCTTGCCGATGTCGTGCAGGAGCGCCGCGAGCAGCAGGGTGTCGCCGTGCTCCACCCGCTTGTCCCGACCCGCCCGGGCCACGGTCTCGACCAGGTGGCGGTCGACGGTGTGCCGGTGGATGGCCGAGCGCTGCGGCCGGTTGCGGACACCCGCCCACTCGGGGATCCAGGTGGTGACGACGCCGGCCAGGTCGAGCGCCTCCCAGATGGGCACCTGGGCTGCCCCGGAGCCGAGCAGCTGCAGGAGGTGGGTGCGCGCGGCCCTGGGCCACGGCGTCGGCAACGCCGGTGTGGCGGTCAGGCTGGCGACCGTGACGGGCGACAGGCTGAGCCCGGTCCGTGCGGCCGTCGCGGCGGCCCGCAGGGAGAGCAGCGGGTCGTCCGCCGGACGCGCCTCGACGGCCAGCACGATCTCGCCGTCGTGCTCGACCAGGTCCTCGGCGATGGTTCGCAGGCGGGGGGCGCTACGTCGACCGCGGACCAGCATGGTCGTGCGAGCCGGTCGCTGCAGGGCCTGGCGCGCGTTGCGCACCGTGGTGTCGAGCGCGTAGGAGATGACCCGCGCCGCCTCGGCGATGCTCGCCAGCAGGTCGTCGCGGTCGTCGAAGCCGACGAGGGCGGCAACCTCGTCCTGGTCGGCGAGCAGCAGCCGGTTGGTGTGCCGGCGCGTCACCACCTGGACCGTGTCGCGCACGTCCAGCAGGTGCGCGTAGGCCATGTCGACCGCGCCGTGCGGGCGGTCGGTGAGCCAGGTGGCGGCGAGCGCGCTCAGCACGACCGCGTCGCGGATCCCGCCGCGGGACTCCTTGAGCTCGGGCTCGATGAGATAGGCGAGCTCGCCGTGGCGCTCGGCCCGCTGCCGGGTGGAGGCCAGCAGCTCGGGCAGCCGACGACGCGCGGCGGAGCGCCAGTCCTCGAGCAGCGCGGACTTGGCGCGGGCGATGACGACGGCGTCGCCGGAGACCGGCTGGAGGTCGAGCAGCCCGACCGCCGCCGGGAGGTCCTTGGACGCGACCTGGCGGCACTGCGCCAGCGACCGGACGGAGTGGTCCAGGTCCAGGCCGGCGTCCCAGATGGGGTACCAGAGCTTCTGCGCCAGCGCGGAGAGCTCCTCGGGCGAGTGCCCGCGCCCCTCGTGCACCAGCAGCAGGTCGAGGTCGCTGACCGGGCTGGCGTCTCCGCGCCCGACGCTGCCGACGGCGCCGAGCGCGACGCCGGCCACGTCCTCGCCCTCGGTCGCGATCTCCCACTGCTCGCGCAGCCGGCCGACGACGAGCTCGACGATGGCGGCCCGGCGGGCGATGCCGTCGGCCCCGGGTCCGGTCAGCCCGGCAGCGAGCTCGAGCCGTTCGACGCGGAGGTCCCGCACCCCGATCGCGGGGTGCGGGACCTCGGGCGACCCGTTCGCGGCCACGCCCCCCGCGGGCGGCCGTTCCTGTGTCATGTGTGGCGGTCGACCGTCCTGATCAGAGGGCGTCGTCGCCGTGCTCGCCGGTGCGGACGCGAGCCACGTCCTCGACCGGCACGACCCAGACCTTGCCGTCGCCGATCTTGCCGGTCTGCGCGGCGCGGACGATCACGTCCGTGACGCCCACCACGTCCTCGTCCGAGACGAGCACGTCGATCTTGACCTTGGGGACCAGGTCGACCGTGTACTCGGCACCGCGGTAGACCTCGGTGTGACCGCGCTGACGGCCGTAGCCGCTCGCCTCGCTCACGGTCAGACCCCGCACGCCGGCTGCCTCGAGCGCCGACTTTACATCGTCCAGCCGGTGCGGCTGGATGACCGCCGTCACGAGCTTCGTCATCACTTCACCTCCGTCACGACACGGGCGCCGACGCCCAGCGTCTCGTATGCGGTCTCAGCGTGCACAGCCAGGTCGATCCCGCTGACCTCGACCTCGTCGGACACCCGCAGACCGATGGTCGCCTTGAGGATGGACGCGATGACGTAGGTCGCCGTGAAGCTGAACAGCACGGCGGCGCCCGCGACGATGGCCTGGGTGGCGAGCTGCGTGAGCCCGCCGCCGTAGAACAGGCCGTTCATGGCCCCGTCCGGGTACCAACCACCGTTCTGGTCGGTGGCGAAGAAGCCGATCAGGAGCGTTCCGACGAGACCGCCGACGGCGTGGACGCCGACGACGTCGAGCGAGTCGTCGAAGCCGAACTTGAACTTCAGACCGACCGCCAGGGCGCAGAGCACGCCTGCAACGAGGCCGATGGCGATCGCACCCCACGTGTCGACCGCCGCGGCGGCCGGGGTGATGGCGACCAGGCCGGCGACGACGCCCGACGCCGCGCCGAGCGAGGTGGCGTGACCGTCACGCAGCTTCTCCGTGGCGAGCCAGGCGAGCATCGCGACGCACGTGGCGAGCAGGGTGTTGAGCCAGGCGCGACCGGCCGTGCTGTCGGCACCGAACTCCGAGCCGGCGTTGAAGCCGAACCAGCCGAACCACAGGAGAGCGGCGCCGAGCATGACGAACGGCAGGTTGTGGGGCCGCATGGGCTCCCTGGGCCAGCCCTTGCGCCTGCCCAGCAGGATCGCGATGGCCAGGCCGGCCACACCGGCGTCGATGTGGACCACGGTTCCACCCGCGAAGTCGATCGGCGTCGAGAGTCCCTCGGTGATGCCCGTCGCGCTGAGCAGGCCACCACCCCACACCCAGTGCGCCAGCGGCATGTAGACGACCGTGACCCAGATGGCCGAGAAGATCAGCCACGCACTGAACTTCATGCGGTCGGCGATCGCCCCGGAGATGAGCGCGACCGTGATGATCGCGAACGTCGCCTGGTAGCCCGCGGCCACGAGGAAGGGCACACCGGTCGACGCCATCAGGCTGTCGTCGTCGGTGAAGCCCTGCAGGCCGAAGTACGTGAACGGGTTGCCGAGCCAGCCGCCGCCGAGGTCAGGTCCGAACGTGCCCGAGTACCCGTAGAGCACCCAGATGAGCCCGACGACGCCGATCGCCGCGAAGCTCATCATCATCATGTTCAGGACGCTCTTGCCGCGCACCATGCCGCCGTAGAAGAACGCCAGCCCCGGCGTCATCAGCAGCACGAGCGACGCGGCGGTGAGCATCCACGCCGTGTTCCCGCTGTCCAAAGCGAATTCCATCGAGATCGCCTCTCCACTCGCCAGCCGGGGGTGGCTGGTCGGGATTACAGTCGAGGAGGCGGGTTTCGGACATGCACGAGAGGCGTTACGACGACGTGACAAACCTCACCGTCAGGTAAACGTTCCGTTTCGTGGTGATCGGCCGTCCAGGTCGCGTCCGACCGCGCCGATCCCGGTTCACCCCTCGAGCCGAGGGTCGGGGGGACCTCCGCTGCGCTCCGGTTCACCCCTCGAGCCCACGGTCGGGGCGAACCTGCGCTCCGCTACGGGCGCGTGCCGCTGGCGCGACGCCGCCCTCGTCGCTGGCGCGACCCACACCCTCCGCTGCGCTCCGGTTCACCCCTCGAGCAGCGCGTCGACGAAGGCTTCCGGGTCGAACGGCGCCAGGTCGTCGGGGCCCTCGCCGAGGCCCACGAGCTTGACCGGCACACCCAGCTCGCGCTGCACGGCGACGACGATGCCGCCCTTGGCCGTGCCGTCCAGCTTGGTCAGGACGATGCCCGTCACGCCGGCGACCTCGCTGAAGACGCGTGCCTGGTTGAGACCGTTCTGGCCCGTGGTCGCGTCGAGCACCAGGAGCACCTCGGACAGCGGCGCCTCCCGCGTGATGACACGGGTGATCTTGCCCAGCTCGTCCATGAGGCCGGCCTTGTTCTGCAGGCGCCCGGCGGTGTCGACTAGCACGACGTCGATCCCCTCGGCGCGGCCCTGGCGCACGGCGTCGAACGCGACGGCGGCGGGGTCGGCACCGTCGCGGTCCGACCGCACGGTGTGCACGCCGACGCGGGATCCCCAGGTCTGCAGCTGGTCGGCCGCCGCGGCGCGGAACGTGTCCGCGGCGCCCAGGACGACCGTGCGGCCCTCGGCGACGAGCACGCGCGCGAGCTTGCCCACCGTGGTGGTCTTGCCGGTGCCGTTGACGCCCACGACGAGGACGACGGCAGGCACCGCGGAGCCGTCGGGGGCCGCGCCCGGCGCGGTGTTCAGGCTGCGGTCGAGGGACGGGTCGACGAGCGCGAGCAGCTGCTCGCGCAGCAGGGCACGCACCTGCGCGGGGTCCTTGAGGCCCTCCACCCGGACTCGGGTGCGGAGGGCGTCGATGAGCTCGCCGGACGGTCCCGCGCCGACGTCCGCCAGCAGCAGCGTCTCTTCGAGCTCGTCCCAGTCGTCTTCCGTCAGGTGGTCTTTGGACAGGACCGCGAGCAGCCGGGCACCGAGCGGGGAGCCGGACCGGGCGAGCCGGCCGCGCAGCCGGGCGAGCCGCCCCGCGACGGGGGCGGGGACCTCGAGCTCCGGGGCGGCCTCGGCCTCCTCGGGCAGGACCTCTTCGGGCAGGGTCTCCGGGACGGTCGGCGCCTCGGCCGCGCTCTCGACCTCGGGGGCCGGCGCGGGGCTCGGCACGTCGACCTCGGGGGGCGCCACCTCGTCGGTGGTCGAGGTGCGGCGTCGGCGGACGAACACAGTCGCCAGCGCGACGACGATGGCCGTCGGGATGCCGGCGGCCAGGAGGATCTCGAGCGTCTCGTTGGTCACCGGGACAGTCTGTCGGGCGGCGGGCCGCCGAAGCGAGCCGACGCGTCAGCCGGACCTCGCGGGTCCGGCTGTCGAGGGCTCAGCGGCCGTGGTTCCCGGGCAGGACGCCGACGGCCTTGTCGCGCGCCCGCTGCAGCGTGGCGGCGAGGTCATCGACCTGCAGGTACGCCTCGCCCTCGTCGACCGTCTCGCGCAGGAACTGGGCCAGCGACATGTCGACGGGCTCCGCGGAGGCGGCCGCCGCGGCGGCGCGCTGGTCGGCGTCGGGGTTCTTGCGGGCCGCCCAGCCGGCGCGGAACGCCTGGAGCGGGGACTCGCCCTTGTCCCGGGTCGAGCTGGACACGCTCGCGGCGAGCAGGACACCGGCGGCGACGAGGAGGGCGAGAACGATCGCGACGAGGATGGCCATGCACCCAGTGTCGGCGCCGAACCTGGACGCGCGGGTGCCCCACGCACAGGGAACGGCAAACCGCACACAATCTCCACACGCCGGGCGGCGAGCCCGCACGGCGCCGCGACTGCGTCGGGTCGGTCAGGTCAGACGGCGACGTCCTCGCGCATCCGCTGGCTGATGACCGTGGTGACACCGTCGCCCCGCATGGTCACGCCGTACAGGGCGTCGGCGATCTCCATGGTCCGCTTCTGGTGGGTCACGACGATGAGCTGCGAGTCCTCCTGGAGCTCCCGGAAGATCTCGAGCAGCCGGCCCAGGTTGGCGTCGTCCAGGGCAGCCTCGACCTCGTCCATCACGTAGAACGGGCTGGGCCGCGCCTTGAAGATGGCCACGAGCAGCGCGACGGCGGTCAGCGACCGCTCGCCGCCCGAGAGCAGGGAGAGCCGCTTCACCTTCTTGCCGGCCGGGCGCGCCTCGACCTCGATGCCCGTGGTGAGCATGTTGTCGGGGTCGGTCAGCACCAGCCGACCCTCTCCCCCGGGGAACAGCCGCGGGAAGACCACGTCGAACGCGGCCGCCGTGTCGCGGTAGGCCTCGGCGAACACCTGCTCGACGCGCTCGTCGATCTCCTTGACGATCTCGAGCAGGTCCGCGCGGGACTTCTTCAGGTCCGCCAGCTGCTCGACCAGGAACTGGTGGCGCTCCTCGAGCGCGGCGAACTCCTCGAGCGCGAGCGGGTTGACGCGGCCGAGCAGCGACAGCGCCCGCTCGGCCGCGCGGAGCCGCTTCTCCTGCTGCTCGCGCACGTACGGGACGGCCGTCGGGGCGTCGGGGTCGACCTCGGCGCCCGGCACCAGGATCACGGGGACGTCCTGGTGCGGGCCGTACTCGTCGAGCAGGACGGTCGGGTCGAGGCCCAGGTCGTCGACGGCGCGCGCCTGGAGCGCCTCGATCCGGAGCCGCTGCTGGGTGCGGGCGACCTCGTCGCGGTGCGCGACGTCGGTGAGCTGCGCGAGCTCCGCGGCCCGGACGTCGACCTCGGCGCGCGCTGCCGTGACCGCGCGGTCCCGCTCGCCCCGGGCGGTCTCTGCCGCGTCGCGCTCAGCGGACGCCCGCCGCAGCGACTCGTCGAGGACGACGAGCGCCTGGTTCGCACCGTCGCGCACGGCCTGCGCGACCGTGGCCTGCCGCGACCGGGCGCGCTCGCGCTCGGCCGCACGCT
>NZ_JBFUMP010000031.1:0-30525 GCF_054049315.1 Cellulomonas sp. P5_E12
ACGCGGGCGCYGCCGGGCGCCCGACGGCGACGGCGAGCGCGACGACCCCGAGCACGGCCGCGACGATCGGCGCGAGGGTGTCGTCCAGCCCCGGGGTCGTCAGCAGGACGACGAGGGCGATGGTGACCCCGAGGGCAGCCGCGAGCGCGAACGCGCCGGCCTCGGGGTGCGGGCGACGCGTGACGACGTCCGGCCGCCCCGCCGCCCAGCGGCCCGCCCGGGTCCGCGGCGCCGGCGCGGGCCGCACGACGTGCACGACACCCCCGTCGGCCAGCTGGGCACCCACGAGCCCGGAGAGGTCGAGCTGACGACCGGTCGAGTCGAGCACGACGACGCCCGGGAGGTTCACGGGAACCAGCGCGACCAGCAGCGCGTCGCGCACGACGACGTCGGACCGCAGGGCGATGTCGCGGCGCTCGTCGCCGAGGTCGACCGCCAGTCGGACCTGGGCCGGGCGCACCTGCTCGGCGGCCGGTGCTGTCACGACCACCTCCTGAGCGACGCTGGCTGCTGAGAGCTGTTGCGGGACGCCGGTTCGGCGCCGCGGACATGCTACGGGGCGCCGGGGCGACCGGCATGACCCGTTCGAGGACGGAACTCCCTCGCGTCGGTTGCTCCAGGTACCGTGGCGGTCGGCATCTGCCGCTTTGCGGGCGGTCGTGCCGTGGCCATCAGGGACGAGGAGCGGGCAGCACATGTCGATCGTGGCGCAGCGGGGCAGCATGCACGCGACAGCGGTGACGCAGCAGGGACCGCCTGCCGTGCCGACCGGCCAGATCGTGCTCCAGCCGCCGCCCGAGATCCAGCCGTCCGACGGCGTGAGCGGCGTGCTGGCCAACGTCATCCCGATGCTCGGCAGCGTCGGCTCGATCGTGTTCGTCGCGGTCTCGTCGCCCGGCCCCAAGGGCATGATCGCCGCCGGCATGTTCCTCGTCGCCTCGCTCGGCTTCGTCGGCGTCAACGGCTGGCGACAGCGGTCGCAGCACCAGGCGGCCGTCGTCGGCGCCCGCCGCGAGTACCTGGCCTACCTCGCCGACCTGCGTCGCACCGTGCGGCAGGCGGCCCGCGCCCAGCACCGCAACGCCGAGTGGAACGCCCCCGACCCCCGCGCGCTCGCCTCGGTGGCCGAGGAGCGCTCGCGCGTGTGGGAGCGGACGCCCGACCACGACGACTACCTGTTCGCCCGCGTCGGAGTCGGCTCGCAGCCGCTGTGCCTCGACCTCGAGCCGCCGCAGACGGCACCCCTGGCGCAGCTCGATCCCGTCGCCGCATCGGCCGCGCACCGCTTTCTCGTCACGCACCGCGTGCAGCAGGGCATCCCGCTGGCGGTCGACGTGCGCTCCGTGCCGCTGCTGCAGGTCGCCGGCACCGAGCAGACCACCCGCGCCCTCGCCCGGGCGATCGTCTGCCAGCTCGCGACGTTCCACTCCCCCGACCAGCTGCAGATCGCCGTGCTGGCCAGCGACCGCGCCCTGCCCTCGTGGGACTGGGTCAAGTGGCTGCCGCACGCGCACTCGACGCGGGAGCGCGACGCGGTCGGCGCCGCCCGGATGATCGGCACGACCCTTGCCGAGATCGAGTCGCTGCTGCCCGAGGGCCTGCGCGACCGGCCGCGGTTCGGACCGACGGCGAGCGAGACCCCGATGCCGCACGTGCTGGTGGTCGTCGACGGCGGCCACGTCCCCGTCGGCAACGCCATCCTCACCAGCGACGGCGTCCTCGGCATCACCGTGCTCGAGCTGCCCGAGCGCTGGGACGAGCTGGACGACCCCTGGACGCTGCGCTTCCTCGTCGGCGACCAGCAGGCCGACGGCTCCGCACCGGTCGACGTGCTGCGCCTCGGCCTGGAGCCCACGCACCTCACCGGCGACCAGCTGTCGATCGCAGAGGCCGAGGCGACCGCCCGCCGCCTGCTGCCGCTGCACCTCGACTCCGGGCCCGAGCGGGACGACGCCAACGCCTCCTCCGAGCTGGTCGACCTGCTCGGGCTGGGCGACATCCGCGACCTCGACCTCGAGGTGGCCTGGCGCCCGCGGCTGCCGCGCGACCGGCTCCGGGTGCCGATCGGCCTCACGCCGCAGGGCCAGCCGATCTCGCTCGACATCAAGGAGTCGGCGCAGCAGGGCATGGGGCCGCACGGGCTCATCATCGGCGCCACCGGCTCCGGCAAGTCCGAGGTGCTCCGCACGCTCGTGCTGGCCCTGGCGCTGACCCACTCGTCGGAGGACCTCAACTTCGTCCTCGTCGACTTCAAGGGCGGCGCCACGTTCGCGGGCATGGCCGACATGCCGCACGTGTCGGCGATCATCACCAACCTCGGCGAGGAGCTCACCCTCGTCGACCGCATGCAGGACGCGCTGCAGGGCGAGATGGTCCGTCGCCAGGAGCTGCTGCGCTCGGCCGGCAACTTCGCCAACGTCAACGACTACGAGAGGGCCCGGCGCACGGACCGGCCCGACCTCGCGCCCCTGCCCGCCCTGCTCATCGTCGCCGACGAGTTCTCCGAGCTGCTGGCCGCCAAGCCGGAGTTCGTCGACCTGTTCGTGGCCATCGGGCGGCTCGGCCGGTCGCTGCAGATGCACCTGCTGCTCTCGTCGCAGCGCCTCGAGGAGGGCCGACTGCGCGGGCTCGAGTCGCACCTGTCCTACCGCATCGGCCTGCGCACGTTCTCCGCCGCCGAGTCGCRCACGGTCCTCGGCGTGCCCGACGCCTACGAGCTGCCGCCGATCCCCGGCGTCGGCTACCTCAAGCCCGACCCCACGACGATGGTGCAGTTCCGGGCCTCCTACGTCTCCGGCCCGCCCAAGGGCCGCCGTCGGGCCGCCGCCGGCCCCGGCGTCGCCGCCGGCCGCGCCCGGCTCGAGTCGTTCACGGCCGCGCCGGTGCTCGGGACGGTCCGCGACGAGCCCGAGGAGCAGCCCGCCGCCGATGAGGTCGAGAAGCGCGCGACCTTCGACATCGCCGTCTCCCTCATGGCCGGCCGCGGCCCCGCCGCGCACCAGGTCTGGCTTCCGCCGCTGGTGGTGCCCAGCACGTACGACCGCCTCATGCCCGACCTCGTGGTCGACCCGGCCCTGGGCCTGGTGTCGCCCGGCTGGCGCGCCGCGGGCGCGCTGACCATCCCCCTCGGCATCACCGACCGGCCGCTCGAGCAGCGCCGCGAGAACCTCACGATCTCGCTGTCGGGCGCCGCGGGGCACCTGGCCGTCGTCGGCGGTCCGCGGTCCGGCAAGAGCACCCTGCTGCGCTCGGTCGTCACCGGGCTGTCCCTCACGCAGACGCCGCACGAGGTGCAGTTCTACGTCCTCGACTTCGGCGGCGGCACGTTCAGTCCCCTGGCTCGCCTGCCGCACGTCGCCGGCGTGGCCACCCGCAGCGAGCCCGACGTCGTCCGGCGCGTCGTCGCCGAGGTCGAGAGCATCGTCGACGCCCGCGAGCAGTACTTCCGCGCGCAGCAGATCGACTCGATCGAGACGTACCGCACGCGTCGGCTCGAGGGCCGGGCGAACGACGGGTACGGCGACATCTTCCTGGTCGTCGACGGGTGGAGCACGGTCCGCGCTGAGTTCGACGAGCTCGAGGCGCGCCTGCAGGCGCTCGCGGGACGCGGCCTTACGTTCGGCGTCCACCTGCTCGCCGGCGCCGCGCGGTGGATGGACTTCCGCACGCAGGTCAAGGACCTCTTCGGCACCCGGATCGAGCTGCGCCTGGGCGACCCGTCGGACTCCGAGCTCGACCGCAAGGTCGCCGTCAACGTGCCGAAGGAGCGACCGGGCCGCGGTCTCGTCGTCTCGAAGCACCACGTGCTCACCGCCCTGCCGCGGATCGACGGCGACGACTCCCCCGCCACCCTCGGCGCCGGCATCGAGCACCTCGTGCAGGTCGTGTCGCAGTCGTGGCGCGGCGCCCCCGGACCCAAGCTGCGGCTCCTGCCGGAGCAGGTCACGCTCGACCAGGTGCGCGCCGCGAGCCCCGCCGACACCCGGGAGATCCTGCTCGGCATCGACGAGGCCGCCCTCGCGCCGGTCGGCATCGACATCCGCGAGGAGAGCCACCTCTACGCGTTCGGCGACGGTGGCTCCGGCAAGTCCGGGCTGCTGCGGTCGGTCGCGGCGGAGGTCCGGCGCACCCACACGCCCGCGCAGGCGCAGATCTTCGCGGTCGACTTCCGGCGCTCGCTGCTGGGCGAGATCCCCGACGAGTACCTGGCCGGCTACCTCACCACGCAGGACCAGGCGACGACCGAGCTCTCGGACCTCGCCGCGTACCTGCGCACACGGCTGCCCGGGCCGGACGTCACGCCCGACCAGCTCCGGTCGCGCTCGTGGTGGACCGGCGCCGAGGTGTTCGTGCTCGTCGACGACTACGACCTCGTGGCCACCACCACCGGCAACCCGGTCGCGGCGCTCGTCCCCCTGCTCGCCCAGGCCGGCGACGTGGGCCTGCACCTGATCCTCACCCGGCGCACCGGCGGCGCGGCCCGCGCCATGTACGAGCCCGTGCTGCAGGCGCTGCGCGACCTCGCGGTGCCCGGCCTCGTGCTCTCCGGCAGCCCGGACGAGGGCGCCCTCATCGGCGGGGCCAAGCCCGTCGCCTCCGTGCCGGGACGCGGCCAGCTGGTCACGCGCGACGAGGGCCGACGGGTCGTGCAGCTGGCGTGGAGCCCGGCGACGGTGTAGTCAGCGACGCTCGACGACCGCGCTGCGCTGGCCGAACCGGATGGTCCAGCCGGCCGCGACGGTCGCGCGCGTCCCGGCCGGGAGCGCCGAGCTGGTCTCGTCGGGCGCGACGAGGACCGTGCCATTGGTCGACCCGCGGTCCATGACCCACAGGCGGTCGCCCGCGCCGTCGAGCCCGAACGCCAGGTGCGTCTTGGAGATCGAGCGCGCGGGGTCGTCGACGGGGACGACGTGCGCGACGCCCTCCTCCGCCGACGGGCTCCTGCCGACGAGGCCGTCGCCCGTGACATCGACGCGCTCGCCGGTGTCGAAGGAGAGCCGCAGCGCGACGGGGGCCAGAGCGACGGGCGCGGGGGCGCTGGGACGCAGGCGGGTGTGCTCCAGCTCCCCCAGGTCCGACGTGGCCGACGGCACGCCAGGAGGTGCCGCCGGGACGTCGATGACCGGTTGCGCCCGGGCGGCGGGCGCCTCGGCCTCCGGTGCGACGCCGGGCATCCCGGTGACGACGCCGGACGCGCCGGCGTCCGCACGACGAGCCTCCCGCCGCGTCGTCGGCGGGTCCGGCACCCGGCGGACCGGGACCAGCGGGACGAGGAACTCCTCGGCGGGATCGGAGCCCGTCGCCACGTCCGCAGCCTCCGACACGGGCGCCGGTGCGGTCGGCGGCTCCGGCGCCAGCACCGGTTCGGYGGCAGGCACGGGGCCTGTCGCGGCCGCCAGCCCCGGCGCCTCCGGCGCGAGCATCGATTCGGCGGCAGGCACGGGACCGCGCGCAGCCGCGAGCCCCGGCGGCGCGGGGACGTGACCAGGTCCCGGGACCGGCGGCGCGGGGACGAGACCAGGTTCCGGGGCGGGCGGCGCGGGGACGAGACCAGGTGCAGCGGCGGGCGGAGCGGGGACCAGGCCAGGCTGCGGCGTCGGCGGCGCGGCGACGAGGCCCTGGTCGGGGGCCGGCCGGTCGCCCATGGTGCGCGCGACGGCGGTGTTCCAGGCGGTGTCGGGCACGGAGGACCGCGGCCGAGGAACGCTGCGGGCGCGCAGCACCAGCGTGCCGGCCGCCTTGTCGTGCCAGCCGCGCTGCGCGGGGGTCTTGTCCCACGTCCCCGACACCACCACGACCCACTCGCCGATGAAGCACACGAGGGCACCCACGGCCACCACGAGCTGCCGCACGAGGATGGCCAGGAGCCCCGCCGGGCGTCCCGTGCGGTTCGAGACCGTCCGGATGCCGGTGACGGCGTTGCCGACGGTCGCGCCGGTGACCGACTCGGCGACCCACTGCCCGACGGCGACCAGCAGCACGAGCAGGGCCGGCACGAACAGGACCGGCCGCACGGCCGACGCGCTCGTCGTCGACAACCCGCCCGTCGCGGCCACGACACCGAACCCGAGGCCGTAGGCGAGGAGGATGACGACGCCGTCGATCGCGAAGGCGAGCGCGCGGCTCCCGATGGAGGCGACGGCGCCGGGGGTGACGGGGTACTGCTGGCTGGGCGCCGGGGCCGGCCTGCGCACGGGCGGCGGGGTCGCACCGGCGGACGGGGGCCCGGGCGGGGGCGGCGGCGCGAGGCCGTGGGGCGGAGCGGGACGGGTAGCGGCTGCGGCACTGACCGCCGGCGTCGGCACGCTGTAGGGCGACGGCACGACGGGCTGCGCGGCGTCGACGCGCGCACCGCACTCGGCGCAGAACACCGCGCCCGGCTCGAGCGCCGCACCACACGTGCGGCAGGTGGACTCGTGCGGTGCTGTGCTCACTGCTGACCTCCGGGACGCGACCCCCGTGCGGGCCCGCGCGGACATGGTGCCACGACCGGATCGACGCGAGCAGGGGCGTTCACCCGAACGTCCGGCACGCCGTCAGGAGGCGCGGTCCACCAGCGCGTCGGCGAAGGCGATCAGCGCGTCCTTGACGGGTCCGGCCGGCAGCGGGTCGAGCTCCCGGACGGCCGCCTTGGCCAGCGTGACGGCCTGCTCGCGGGTCTCGCCCACCACGGGGTGCACCCGGAGCGCGGCCACGGCGGCGGCCAGGTCGGCGTCGCCGGAGAGGTCGCCGTCGAGCAGGGCGACCAGGTCGCGGTCCGCCTCGGTGGCGTCCGGGCCGGCCGCGCGGGCGCGCAGCAGGAGGGCGGGCATGGTGGGGACCCGCTCGCGCAGGTCGGTGCCCGGGGTCTTGCCCGTGACGTCCCCGTCGGAGGTGAGGTCGATGACGTCGTCGGCCAGCTGGAAGGCGACGCCGATCTTCTCCCCGAAGCTCGTGACGACGGCGACGACGTCCGCGGCGCACCCGGCGAACATCGCCCCGAACCGGGCCGAGGTCCCGATGAGCGAGGCCGTCTTGTCCGCGAGCACCTGCAGGTAGTGGGCGACGCGGTCGTCCTCCGGGCGCGGTCCGACGGTCTCGTGCAGCTGACCCAGGCAGAGCCGCTCGAAGGTCGCGGCCTGGATGCGGACGGCCTCGGGACCGAGCCCCGCCACGGTGGCGGAGGCGCGCGCGAACAGCAGGTCGCCGGTGAGGATGGCCACGGAGTTGCCCCAGACCTCGTGCGCCGCCGGGGCACCGCGGCGCAGGGGGGCGGAGTCCATGACGTCGTCGTGGTACAGCGTGGCCAGGTGGGTGAGCTCGACGACCACCGCCGCGTCGACCACCTCGCGGCGCGACCCGTCGCCCAGCTCGGCCGCGAGCAGGGTCAGCACCGGCCGCAGGCGCTTGCCGCCGGCGTTCACCAGGTGCCGGGACGCGGTGTCGGCCAGCGGGTCCACGTTGGTCACCGCGTCCCGGAGACGCTCCTCGACCAGCGCGAGCCGCACGGCCAACCGGTCGGCCAGATCAGGATCGGCCAGCGGGAAGGCCGTCATCGAAGTCACGGCACGAACCTATCCCGGCGCGGGGACCCCGCCGGACAGGCTGGGCTGTCACGGCAGGAACGTCGCGACGTTCCCGATGAGCTCGAGCACTCCCGACGGCGCGACGCCGAGGCCGATGGTCACGAGGGCGCACACGGCGATCGCCACGACGGCGAAACCCTCGGTGCCGACGACCGCGGTGGTGACCGTCGAGCGCGTCTCCACGACGGTCTCCGTCTCGACCGCGAGGGCCGCGTCGCCGACGAGCGCGAAGCCCTCCGCCGACGGCGCCAGTGCGGCCACGTCGACGGCCTCGTCGTCGGCCCCCGCGGGCTGCGTGAAGAACATCAGCACGAT
Source organism: Cellulomonas sp. P5_E12 (assembly GCF_054049315.1). Classification (NCBI taxonomy): domain Bacteria; kingdom Bacillati; phylum Actinomycetota; class Actinomycetes; order Micrococcales; family Cellulomonadaceae; genus Cellulomonas; species Cellulomonas sp. P5_E12. The sequence continues at coordinate 7,881 of NZ_JBFUMP010000031.1, forward strand.
GATCCGCACGTAGAAGAACACCGCCACCGAGGACGCGATGACGCCGATGAGCGCGAGCGGCCAGGCGCCACCCTCGACGGCTGCCGAGAACACCGAGAACTTCCCGGCGAACCCGGCGGTGAGCGGGATGCCCGCGAACGACAGCAGGAAGAGCGCGAAGGTCAGTGCGAGCAGCGGGTGCGTGCGGCCCAGGCCCGCCCACTGCGACAGGTGCGTGGCCTCGCCGAGGATCGGACCGTCCCCGGCGGACCGCTCGCGAACCAGCCAGACGATGCCGAACGCCCCGACGGTCGCCGCGCCGTAGACCAGGAGGTAGAAGAGCACCGCGACGATGCCGGCCTGGTTGAGCGCGATGATGCCGGTGAGGATGAACCCGGCGTGCGCGATCGAGGAGTACCCGAGGACGCGCTTCATGTCGGTCTGCACGAGGGCGGCGACCGTGCCGACGACCATGGTGAGGATGGCGACGGTCCACAGCACGACGCCGAGGTCCCACTGCAGGCCGGGCAGCACGGTGTAGACGATGCGCAGCAGCGCGCCGAACGCGGCCACCTTGGTGCACGCGGCCATGAAGCCGGTGATCGGCGTCGGGGCGCCCTGGTAGACGTCGGGCGTCCACGTRTGGAACGGCACCGCGCCGACCTTGAAGAGCAGGCCGGAGAGCACGAGCACCGCGCCCACGAGCAGGAGGCTGTCCAGGCCGGTCGGGTTCTGCGTCGTCTTCGCGATGTCGGAGTACCGCAGCGAGCCCGAGTAGCCGTAGAGCAGCACGATGCCGAAGAGCAGCAGCGCGGACGAGAACGCCCCCAGGAGGAAGTACTTCATCGACGCCTCCTGCGACAGCAGGCGCCTGCGGCGAGCCATGCCGGCCAGCAGGTACAGCGGCAGCGAGAGCACCTCGAGCGCGACGAAGAGCGTGAGGAAGTCGCCCGCCGCGGGGAAGATGAGCATCCCGCCCGTGGCGAAGAGCAGCAGGGGGTAGATCTCGGTCTGCTGCACGCCCTTGCGGCGAGCGAGCTCCTCGTAGTCCGAGCCGGGCACCGCGGCGGCGTTGGGCGCGAAGGCGTCCTCCCCCGTCTCCGTGCGGTCCGCGACGACCAGCAGCGCGAGCAGGGCCAGCAGCGCGATGGTGGCCTGCATGACCAGAGTGGGTCCGTCGACCAGCAGGGAGCCGCCGAGCACCACGGTGCCGCCGGTCTCCTCGACGCCGCTCCACAGCGCGGCGACCGCGACGATCGCGCCGGCCAGGGCGGCGATCGCGAGGGACAGCTGCACGGTGCGCCGCACGCGGGCGGGCACGAAGGCCTCGACGAGCACGCCGACGACCGCGGCGAGCAGCACGATGACGACGGGGCTCAGTGCGGCCCAGTCGATCGTGGGTGCGATGAAGTCGGTCACTGGTCGCTCCCTTCGTCGTCGGTGATGTGCGAGGTCGCGGCCACCGGCACGTCCTGCACGCCCACCTGGTCCAGCGTGACGGTCGCGGGCGGCCGCACGAGGTCGAGCGCCGGCCCGGGCAGGAACCCGAACACGACCATCAGCCCGAGCAGGGGCGCCACGACCCACTTCTCCCGCGCGATCAGGTCCGCCATCGACTCGAGCCCCGGCCGCACGGGCCCGGTGAAGATGCGCTGGTAGGTCCACAGCACGTAGACCGCGGCCAGCACCACGCCCAGGCTCGCGACGATCGATGCGGCCGGGTGCCGCGCGAAGGTGCCGACGAGCACCAGGAACTCGCTGACGAAGGTCGACAGGCCGGGCAGGGCCAGTGCCGAGAGGCCGGCGACGAGGAACGTCCCCGCCATGACCGGCACGACCTTCTGCAGGCCGCCGAAGTCGGCGATCTGCTGCGACCCGCGCCGCGCGACGAGGAAGCCGGCGATGAGGAACAGCGCCGCGGTCGAGAGCCCGTGGTTGACCATGTAGAACGACGAGCCGGCGATCGACGTCGACGTGAAGGCGAAGATGCCCAGCACGATGAAGCCGAAGTGCGACACCGACGTGTACGCGATGAGCCGCATGAGGTCCTTCTGCCMGATGGCGAGCAGCGCCCCGTAGAGGATCGAGATCACGGCGAGCACGATGATCACCGGCGCGGCCCACTGCGAGGCGGCCGGGAACAGCGGCAGGCAGAGGGTGAGCATCCCGAAGGTGCCGACCTTGTCGAGCACGCCGACCAGCAGCGTCGATGTCCCGGCGGGCGCCTGCTGCGCGGCGTCGGGCAGCCACGTGTGCACGGGGAACATGGGCGCCTTGATGGCGAACGCCAGGAAGAACGCGCTGAACATGAGCTTCTCGGTGGTCGACGACAGCGTCAGCCCGGTGAGGTTGTCCGTGAGGAAGCCCTGCGGCCCGCCCGGTCCCTGCAGGTACAGGGCGATGACGGCGACGAGCATGATGAGCCCGCCGGTCAGCGAGTAGAGCAGGAACTTCACGGCCGCGTACCGCCGCTGCGCCCCGCCGAACATCCCGATCATGAAGTAGACCGGGATGAGCATGGCCTCGAACAGGACGTAGAAGAAGAACACGTCGCGCGCGGAGAACACGGCGACGATGAACGCCTCGAGCAGCAGGACGAGGGCCAGGTAGCGCTTCAGGTTGTCGGTGGCGACCGTGAGGCTGCCCTGCTCGCGCCAGGCGGCCAGCACGACCAGCGGCACGATCAGCACCGACATGAGCACGAGCGAGAGCCCCACGCCGTCGACGCCGACCGCGTAGGACACCCCGAACGCGGGGATCCAGCCGTGGACCTCGGTGAGCTGGACGGTGCCGGCGTCGGCCACGTCGAACGCGGTGAGGGCCGCGACGCCGAGCACGAGCTCGAGCAGGGCGACGCCGAGCGCGACGGCTCGGGTGCGGTGGGCAGGGAGCGCCCACACCGCCACCGCGCCCAGGATGGGCACGACGATGAGGGCGGTCAGCCAGGGGAAGGAGGACGACATCGGTGGGTGCACTCCTCAGTTCTGGATGACCAGGACGACGACGACGAGGACGACGAGCCCGAGCAGCATCGACGCGGCGTACGACCGGACGAACCCGGTCTGCAGGCGCCTGACCCACCCGCCCAGCAGGACGGTGGACAGTCCGACGCCGGTGACGGTGCCGTCGATGACCGTGCGGTCCGCGTAGACGAGCGAGCGGGTGAGCGCCTGGCCGGGCTCGACCAGCAGGACGTCGTTGACCGAGTCCTGGTAGAGGTCGACGCGCGCGGCGCGGGTGAGCGACGTGCCCATGGGCGGGACGACGGGGACGTGCGAGATGGCGTACCGCCGCCACGCGATCACCACGCCGACGAGGACGAGGCCGAGCGTGAGGACGGTGAGCACCCACACGGGCAGCACGGGCTCGTGGTGCTCGGGCTCGCCCAGCACCGGCGTGAGCCAGTCGACGAACCGGTCGCCCATGTTGAGGAAGAACCCCAGGCCCACCGAGCCGACGGCCAGCACGATCATCGGCCACGTCATGAGCCTCGGGGACTCGTGCGGGTGCTGCGCGGTGCCGTCGCGCTGGGTGGACCAGCGGCGCTCGCCCTCGAACGTCATGAAGAACAACCGCGACATGTAGAACGCCGTGATCCCGGCGGCCAGCATGGTGATGCCGCCGAACACCCAGGCCCGCCACGGCGACCCGTCGACCGGCACGAACGCCGCCTCGATGATCTTGTCCTTGCTGAAGAAGCCCGAGAACGGCGGGATGCCGATGATGGCCAGCCAGCCGGCCATGAACGTCAGCCACGTGATCGTCATGTACCGGGCCAGGCCGCCGAACCGCCGCATGTTCACCTGGTCGTCCATGCCGTGCATGACCGAGCCGGCGCCGAGGAACATCCCGGCCTTGAAGAAGCCGTGCGTGAGCAGGTGGAAGATCGCGAACGCGTACCCGACCGGGCCCAGGCCGGCGGCCAGGATCATGTAGCCGATCTGGGACATCGTCGAGGCCGCGAGCGCCTTCTTGATGTCGTCCTTCGCGCAGCCGACGATCGCCCCGAACAGCAGCGTGATCGCGCCGACGATGACGACGACCAGCTGGGCCGTCGGGGCGGCGTCGAACAGCGGGGCCGACCGCACGATGAGGTACACACCGGCGGTGACCATGGTTGCGGCGTGGATGAGGGCGGACACGGGCGTCGGACCCGCCATGGCGTCGCCGAGCCAGGACTGCAGCGGGAACTGCGCCGACTTGCCGCAGGCGGCCAGCAGCAGCATGAGCCCGATCGCGGTGAGCGTGCCCTGGCTGGCGCTGCCGTCCGCGCCGCTGAGCACCGTGCCGAAGTCCACGGCCCCGAAGGTCGAGAACATGAGGCCGAGCGCGATGATCAGGCCGAGGTCGCCGATGCGGTTGGCGACGAACGCCTTCTTCGCGGCGACCGCGTACTCCGTGTTGTGGTTCCAGAACCCGATGAGCAGGTACGACGCCAGGCCGACGCCCTCCCAGCCGACGAACAGCAGCAGATAGCTGTCCGCGAGCACGAGGATGAGCATCGCCGCGACGAACAGGTTGAGGTAGGCGAAGAAGCGCCGCCGGTCGCGGTCGTGGTCCATGTACGCCACGGCGTAGATGTGGATGAGCGTGCCGACGAACGTCACGAGCAGGACGAACGTCATCGAGAGTGGGTCGAGCCGCAACCCCGCGTCGAGCTGGAACGCGCCCGCGTCGATCCAGGTGCCCAGGTTGATGTCGACCACGCGGGCGTCGGCCGGCTGCTGCAGCATCGCGACGAACACGATCGCGGCGACGACGAACGCGGCAGCAGAGGCGAGGACGCCGAGCCAGTGTCCCCAGCGGTCCGAGCGACGGCCGGACAGGAGCAGGACCGCGGCGCTGAGCAGCGGCAGGCCGACGAGCAGCGGCGCGAGGAGCAGGACGCCGTCGCCCGTCGTCGTCGCCACTGGAGCGGCGGTTTCCGCGGGCACGCTCGCCAGCAGAGTTGTCAGGGTGTGCACGTCCCGCCCCTCAGCTCTTCAACAGGTTGATGTCGTCGACCGAGGCCGAGCGTCGGGTGCGGAAGATCGCCACGATGATCGCCAGCCCGACGACGACCTCGGCGGCGGCGACGACCATGACGAAGAACGCCATGACCTGCCCCGTGAGGTTGCCGTGGATGCGGGAGAACGTGACGAGCGTGAGGTTGGACGCGTTGAGCATGAGCTCGACGCCCATGAACACGATGATCGCGTTGCGCCGGAGCAGGACCGTCGTCGCGCCGATCGAGAAGAGGATCGCGGCCAGCACGAGGTAGTGGGTGAGGCTCACTTGCCGTCCTCCCGTCCGATGGCGCCGGCCGGACCGGTGGACGGCCCGTTCTGCCCGGTGTCGCTGACCGCGGCGCCGAGCTCGGGGGCGTTCACCGACGCGCCCGCCGGGTCGGCCTGCGGGGGTGGTGTCCCGCCCCCGCGCACCACGGAGGCCCCCGCGAGGACACGCTCGGTCCGGGCCGCGAACTCCTCGGCGTCGGCCTCCTGGCCACGGATGCGCAGCACGCGCGGCACGGAGATCTCCAGCGGCTGCCCGTCGGGCCCGAGGGCGGGCACGTCCATGGCGTTGTGCCGGGCGTAGACGCCCGGGGCCGGCAGCGGGGTGAGGATCGCACCGGCCGCCACGCGGGCGTCGGCGCGCTCCTTCTGCCCGACGCGCGGCGTGAGCCGCTGGCGGTGGGTGAGCACGAGCGCGCCCAGCGCGGCGGTGACCAGCAGGGCGCCGACCACCTCGAACGCGAACACGTACTCGCCGAAGATGATGTGCGCGACCCCGGTCGGGTTGTTGGTCGACAGCTCGCCCGCCAGCCCGAACACCTTGCCGTAGGTCGCGCGACCGAGGACCCCGACCAGCACCACGCCGAGCCCGATGCCCGCGAGCAGGCCGATCCAGCGCTGCCCGCGGATGGTCTCCACCAGCGAGTCCGAGGAGTCGACGCCCACGAGCATGAGCACGAAGAGGAAGAGCATCATCACGGCGCCGGTGTAGACGACCACCTGGACGACGCCGAGGAACACCGCGTCCTGCGCCACGTAGAGGAACGCCAGCGAGATCATCACGACGACCACCGCGAGCGCCGCGTGCACGGCCTTCTTGGCGAACAGCAGCCCGAGGCCGGCGAGCACCATGATCGGGCCGAGCGTCCAGAACAGGACCGCCTCGGCCGTCGTCGTCTCCCCCGACTCGAGCAGGGTCGTGGCGAGCGCGCTCATCGGGTGCCCTGCTTCGTCGCGCCCGCCACGGTCGCGGCCATCGCCGCGGCCGTGGGGCCGGGCACGTTGGCTGCGTCCAGGCCCGCGCCGCCGGGCAGCGTCGGGTCGTCGGGGCGGTGCTCCTTGACCCACGCCACCTGCGCCGGCGTGGAGCCGGTGACCTCACCGCGGTAGTAGTCGGTGTCCGTCGTGCCCTCGACCATGGGGTGCGGTGCCTGCAGCATGCCGCTGCGCAGCGGGGCCAGGAGGTCCTGCTTCTCCCAGATCATCCCGGCGCGCGTCGGGCCGGCTAGCTCGAACTCGTTCGTCATGGTCAGCGCGCGCGTCGGGCACGCCTCGATGCACAGCCCGCAGAAGATGCAGCGCAGGTAGTTGATCTGGTAGACGCTGCCGTAGCGCTCGCCGGGCGACCGCTGGTTGTCCGGCGTGTTGTCCGCGCCCTCGACGTAGATCGCGTCGGCCGGGCACGCCCAGGCGCACAGCTCGCAGCCGATGCACTTCTCCAGCCCGTCCGCGTACCGGTTGAGCTGGTGGCGGCCGTGGTACCGCGGCTTGGCGGGCACCTTCTCCGACGGGTACTGCTCGGTGACCGTCGGCCGGAACATGTTGGAGAGGGTCACGCCGAACCCGCCCACCGGCGCGAACAGCTCCGAGAGGGCTCCGCGCGGCTCGATGAGCGAGGTGTAGCCGGCGTGCTCAGCCGGGGCGACCTCGCCCGCGGGCTTGCGCGGTGCGACGGCCTTGCCCGGGGCGGGCTTGCGGGCGGGCGCACCCTTGGCGGCCGGCGCCGCCGGCTTGCGGGCGGGCACGCCCTTGCCCTGGGGGTCGGGCTTGCGGGGCTCAGCCACCGTGCACCTCCTGGGGGGTCGTCTGCTTCTGGGCCTCGGCCTCGGCGGCAGCCGCGGCAGCACGCTGCTTGCGCGGCGACGGCGGGAGCACCTGCCCGGGCAGCGGTGGCACGGGATAGCCGCCGGCGTACGGGTCGTAGACCTGGGGTCCGGGTGGTCGCGTCGGTCCGGGCGGCGTCTTCTTCTCGGGGATGAGGAACGAGATGACCAGGCCGACCAGCACGACGCCGGCGAGCACGAACAGGACCGAGCGCAGGTCCAGGCCGGAGAACTGCCGCACGCCCTGCACGGCGCCCACGCAGACGACCCAGACCAGCGCCGCGGGGATGAGCACCTTCCAGCCGATCTTCATGAACTGGTCGTACCGGAAGCGCAGCACCGAGCCGCGGATCCACACGAACACGAACATGAAGAACCAGAGCTTGGCCAGGAACCACAGCACGGGCCACCAGCCGTGGTTGAACATCCCGTCGTTGATCGCCGAGATGGGCCACGGGGCGCGCCACCCGCCGAGGAACAGCGTGGTCGCGACGGCCGAGACGTTGAGCATGTTGATGTACTCGGCGAGGAAGAACCACGCGAACTTCATCGACGAGTACTCGGTCATGTACCCGGACACCAGCTCGCCCTCGGCCTCGGGGAGGTCGAACGGCAGGCGGTTGGTCTCCCCCACCATGGAGATGAGGTAGATGACGAACGCGGGCAGCAGGGGCAGGAACCACCAGACCGCGGTCTGCGACGTGACGATCCCCGAGGTCGACATCGACCCGGCGAGGATGAACACGCTGACCAGCGAGAGGCCCATGGCGAGCTCGTAGCTGATGACCTGCGCGGTCGAGCGGACCGAGCCGAGCAGCGGGTACGTCGAGCCGGACGACCAGCCGCCGAGCACGATGCCGTACACGCCGACCGACGCGCAGGCGAGGATGTAGAGCACGGCCACCGGGAAGTCGGTGAGCTGCAGCGGGGTGAGCACCCCGAAGAGGTCCACCTCCGGGCCGAACGGGATGACGGCGAACACCAGCAGCGAGCAGAACACCGCGATCATCGGCGCCACGATGTAGACCAGCTTGTCGGCCGCCTTGACCGTCATGTCCTCCTTGACCAGGAGCTTCATAGCGTCGGCGAGCGACTGCAGCAGACCGAACGGGCCGTGCACGTTGGGGCCGGGGCGCACCTGCATGCGCGCGACGACCTTGCGCTCGAACCAGATGGCGATGAGCACGCTGGTCAGCAGGAACACGACGATCGCGACGGCCTTGATCAGCCAGATCCACCAGGTGTCGTTGCTGAAGTCCGCGGTGACGGGGGCGACAGCGGCGGCGGGCAGGCGGATCATGCGCTGGCCTCCTCGGTCTGCAGGTACCGTCCGACCGGCGCGAGCCGCACCAGGTCGCCGGCGTCGGCGTGCAGGGCGTCGCGGATACCGAGGCCGGCGGCGTTCGTCGGCACCCACACCACGTGGTCCGGCATGTCCGTGAGGACCGCGGGCAGGACGATCGTGCCCGCATCCGTCGACACAGCGAGGCTGCCGCCGTCCGACACGCCGACGGCCGCTGCGGTGCCCGCGGAGATGCGGGCCACGGCGCGCTTGGCGGTGCCGGCGAGGAACGGCTCGCCCGACTGGAGGCGACCGGCGTCGAGAAGCTGGTGCCACGTGGCCAGCACGGCCGTGCCCGGCGCGACGGCCGGCGGCTCGGCCGCGACCACGTCGGGCGCGCCCACCCGCGCGCCGTCCCAGCCGCCCAGCTGGTCGAGCTCGGCGTGCACGGCGGCCAGCGTCTGCAGCCCGAGCTCCACGCCGAGGGCGTCGGCGAGCCGGTCCAGCACGCGGTGGTCGGCCATCGCGTGCGAGACGAGCGCCTGCGGGAACGGTCGCGGACGGCCCTCCCACGTGACGAAGGTGCCGGACTTCTCGGTCGGCGGCGCGACGGGCAGCACGACGTCCGCCCGCTCGGTCACCTCGGAGTGCCGGACCTCGAGCGAGACCAGGAACGTCACGCGGTCCAGCGCCTCGCGGGCGATGGCCGGGTCGGGCAGGTCCGCCGGCTCGAGACCGCCGACGACCAGGCCACCCAGCCGTCCCGCACGCGCGGCGGCGAGGATCTCGGTGGTCGACCGGCCGGCCTCGGCGGGCACGTGCTCCACGCCCCAGGCCGCGGCGAGGTCGACGCGGGCGGCGGAGTCGGCGACCGGGCGCCCACCCGGCAGCAGCGACGGGAGCAGCCCGGCCTCGACCGCGGAGCGCTCGCCCACGCGCCGCGGGACCCACGCCAGGCGGGCGCCGGTGCGCTGCGCGAGCCGCACGGCCGCGGAGAACCCGCCGGKCACGCCCGCCAGGCGCTCGCCCACCAGGATGAGGGCGCCGTCGGCACCGAGCAGCGCGGCGGCGTCCGCCAGCGCGCTGTCGGTCCCGATGCCGTCGAGGATCTCGGCCTCCGTGCCGGGCGCGGCCGGCAGGAGGGTGCCGGAGAGGCGCTGGAGGCCGCGGCTCTCGAGCGCGGCGACGGAGAGCACCTTCGCCTTGCGGGAGACGACCGCGTCGCGCAGGCGCAGGAACGCGATGCCGGCCTCCTCCTCGACCTCGAGGCCGACGAGCAGCACGGCGGGTGCCCGGTCGAGGTCGGCGAACGTGACCTCGAGGGTGCGTCCGGCGACGTGGTGGCCGAGGAAGGCCTCCTCCTCCGCCGAGTGCGGGCGAGCCCGACCGTCGACGTCGTTGGTGCCCAGCGCCACGCGGGCGAACTTGCCGTAGGCGTAGGCGTCCTCGAGCGTGAGCCGACCGCCCGGCAGGACGGCGACGCCGATCGCGGTGTCGCGCGGGTCGTCGGGCGCCTGGGCGGCCCGCAGCCCGGCGGCGGCGGCGTCGAGCGCCTCGACCCAGCTGGTCGGCTCGAGCTCGCCGTCGGCGTTGCGGACCAGCGGCGTGGTGATGCGGTCAGGCGCGGACTGCCACGTGAACGCGAAGCGGTCCTTGTCGGTGATCCACTCCTGGTTCACCACCGGGTCCTCGCCCGCCAGCCGGCGCAGCACGACGCCGCGGCGGTGGTCGATGCGGATGGCCGACCCCTGGGAGTCGTGCTCGCCGACGCCCGGCGTGGAGACCAGGTCGAACGGCCGCGACCGGAACCGGTAGGCCGCGCTGGTCAGGGCGCCCACCGGGCAGATCTGCACGGTGTTGCCGGAGAAGTACGACGCGAACGGCCGGCCGGAGGCGTCCTCGGCGGCGGCGCCGAGCGGGGCCTCACCGTCGAAGCCGAGCACGGTGGTGTCGAACGTGCCGATCTGCTGGTTGGCCCCGCGCTTCTGCAGGTCGATGAACACGTCGCCCGCGATCTCCTCGGAGAACCGGGTGCAACGCTGGCACAGGATGCAACGTTCCCGGTCCAGCAGGATCTGCGTCGAGATGGCGATGGGCTTGGGGAACGTGCGCTTGACGTCGACGAACCGCGTGCTGGCGCGGCCGTTGCTCATCGCCTGGTTCTGCAGGGGGCACTCGCCGCCCTTGTCGCAGACCGGGCAGTCGAGCGGGTGGTTGACCAGCAGCAGCTCCATCACGCCGTGCTGGGCCTTGTCGGCCTCCGGCGAGGTGTGCTGCGTCTTGACCTGCATGCCGGGCGTGGCCTCGAGCGTGCAGCTGGCCTGCGGCTTCGGCATCTTGGCCAGCTTGCCGTCGCGGCCCGGGGCCCAGACCTCGACCAGGCACTGGCGGCACGCGCCGGCCGGGGCGAGGAGCGGGTGGTCGCAGAAGCGGGGGATCTGGATGCCGAGCTGCTCGGCGGCGCGGATGACGAGCGTGCCCTTGGGCACGGCCGTCTCGATGCCGTCGACGGTGAAGGTGACCGTCTCCCCCGCGGGCTCGACCGGTGCGACGGGGGCGGCGGGGACCAGGGACGTCGTCGGCCCGGAGGACAGGATCGTCATGCGTGCACCCCTGCGAGCTCGTGCTTGGGCGTGTACTCGAAGAGTGAGCTGCGCTCCGGCGGGAACAAGATGTCCGCCGGCGTGTGGGTGCCCGCCTCGAACTCCTCGCGGAAGTACTGCACCGCCGAGGTGATCGGGCTGGTCGCCCCGTCGCCGAGCGCGCAGAACGCCTTGCCGAGGATGTTGTCGCACAGGTCGAGCAGCAGGTCGATGTCGGCGTGCGTCCCCCGCCCGGCCTCGATCCGCTGCAGAACCTGCACCAACCAGTACGTCCCCTCGCGGCACGGCGTGCACTTGCCGCAGGACTCGTGCTTGTAGAACTCGGTCCAGCGCGTGACGGCCCGGACCACCGACGTGGTCTCGTCGAAGATCTGCAGCGCGCGCGTGCCCAGCATCGACCCTGCGGCGCCCACCGACTCGTAGTCCAGCGGCACGTCGAGGTGCTCGGCGGTGAAGATCGGGGTCGACGAGCCGCCCGGCGTCCAGAACTTCAGCTCGTGGCCCTCGCGGATGCCGCCCGCCATCTCCAGCAGCTCACGCAGCGTGATGCCCAGGGGCGCCTCGTACTGCCCGGGCCGCGTGACGTGGCCGGACAGGGAGAACAGCCCGTGGCCGGTCGACCGCTCCGTGCCCATCGACTTGAACCAGTCCGAGCCGCCCACGACGATGCCCGGCACCGACGCGATGGACTCGACGTTGTTGACCACGGTCGGGCGGGCGTACAGGCCGGCGACCGCGGGGAACGGCGGCTTGAGCCGCGGCTGGCCGCGCAGACCCTCCAGCGAGTCGAGCAGCGCCGTCTCCTCACCGCAGATGTAGGCGCCGGMACCGGAGTGCAGCGTGATCTCCAGGTCGAAGCCGGAGCCGAGGATGTCGGTGCCGAGGTAGCCGGCGGCGCGGGCCTCCTCGATGGCCAGCAGCAGGCGGCGGTACACGTGGAGCACCTCGCCGCGCACGTAGAGGAACGCGTGGTGGCAGCCGATGGCGTAGCTCGTGATGATCATGCCCTCGATCAGGTGCTGCGGGCTGGCCATCATCAGCGGGATGTCCTTGCAGGTCCCCGGCTCGGACTCGTCGGCGTTGACCACGAGGTACCGCGGCCCGCCGTCGGGCGCCGGCAGGAAGCCCCACTTCATGCCCGTCGGGAAGCCTGCTCCCCCGCGGCCGCGCAGGCCGGAGTCCTTGACCATGGTGACGACGTCGGCCGCCTGCATGCCCAGCGCACGGCGCAGGCCGCGGTAGCCGCCGGCGCCCTCGTACGACGCGAGCGACCACGAGCGGTCGGCGTCCCACGTGTCCGTGAGCACCGGGGTGAGGGTCGTCGCCATCACGACTCCTTCGCGTCGTTGGTGGACTGCTTCTTCTGCTCGCCGGCCGGCGAGACGTCACCCGGGGTCGTGACGGGGCGCTGGGCGCTCGACTGCTCGCCGCCGACCTTCGGCTCGTGCGAGCCGGCCGCAGCAGCGACCGTGCCCTCCGGGAACTCCGGGGCCGTCCAGCCCTCAGCGCGCGCCAGCTCGAGCCCGCGCAGCGTCGGCACACCCGCGCCGACGCCCTCGTCGGCCCGCCCGTCGCCGAACCCGGCGAGCACGCGGGACATCTCCTTGAAGGAGCAGACGCTCGCGGCGCCGCGCGTCGGGACCACGGGCTTGCCCGCGGTGAGGTCGTCGGCGATCTGCCGCGCGCTGTCCGGCGTCTGGTTGTCGAAGAACTCCCAGTTGACCATCACGACGGGCGCGTAGTCGCAGGCCGCGTTGCACTCGACGCGCTCGAGCGTGATCACGCCGTCGTCCGTCGTCTCGTCGTGCCCGATGCCCAGGTGGTCCGAGAGGTCCTCCCAGATGGCGTCGCCGCCCATGATCGCGCAGAGCGTGTTCGTGCAGACGCCCACCGTGTAGGTCCCGTTCGGGTGCCGCTTGTACTGCGTGTAGAACGTGGCGACCGCGGACACCTCGGCGGTGGTCAGGCCCAGGTGCTGCGCGCAGAACGCGATCCCTCGCGGGCTGACGTAGCCGTCCTCGGACTGCACCAGGTGGAGCATCGGCAGCAGCGCCGAGCGCGCCTGCGGGTAGCGCGCGACGATGACGTCGGAGTCAGCCGTGAGGCGCGCGTGGGTCTCGGCGTCGTACGCCGTCCTGTGGGTCCTGCTGGTCTCGATCGACATCAGCGGTCCACCCCTCCCAGCACCGGGTCGAGCGACGCGACGGCGACCACGACGTCGGCCACCTGCCCGCCCTCGCACATGATCGACGTGGCCTGCAGGTTGTTGAACGACGGGTCCCGGAAGTGCGCGCGGTACGGACGCGTCCCGCCGTCGGAGACCAGGTGCACGCCGAGCTCGCCGCGCGGGTGCTCGACGGTCTGGAACACCTGACCGGCCGGCACGCGGAAACCCTCGGTGACCAGCTTGAAGTGGTGGATCAGGGCCTCCATCGAGGTGCCCATGATCTCCCGGATGTGGTCCAGCGAGTTGCCCATGCCGTCCGACCCGATGGCCATCTGCGCAGGCCAGGCCACCTTCTTGTCGGCCACCATGACCGGTCCGGGGCCGATCTTCTGCAGGCGGTCCAGCGTCTGCTCGACGATCCGCATCGACTGGTAGCACTCCTCGAGCCGTAGGACGAGGCGTCCCCACGAGTCCGCGGACTGCGCGACGGGGACCTCGAAGTCGTACGTCTCGTAGCCGCAGTACGGGTTGTGCTTGCGCACGTCGTACGGCAGGCCCGCCGACCGCAGCACCGGCCCGGTGATGCCCAGCGCCATGCACCCGGAGAGCCCGAGGTAGCCGACGTCCTTGAGCCGCAGGTGCAGGATCGGGTTGGCCATCATGAGGTCTTCGAGCTGCTTGAAGTAGCCGCGGACCACCACCAGCGCCTCACGGATCGTGTCGATCGCGCCCGGCGGGATGTCCTGCGCGACGCCGCCCGGGCGGATGTACGCGTGGTTCATGCGCAGGCCGGAGATCAGCTCGAAGACCTTGAGAATCTCCTCGCGCGCCGTGAACCCGACGGTCATGATCGTCGTGGCGCCCAGCTCGTTGCCGCCCGTGGCCAGGCAGACCAGGTGCGACGTGATCCGGTTGAGCTCCATCATCAGCACCCGGATGACCGTGGCCCGCTCGGGCACGTCGTCCGTGATGCCCAGCAGCTTCTCGACCGCCAGGCAGTACGCGGCCTCCTGGAACAGGGGCGCCACGTAGTCCATGCGCGTGCAGAAGGTCACGCCCTGGGTCCAGGTGCGGAACTCCATGTTCTTCTCGATGCCGGTGTGCAGGTAGCCGATGCCCGCGCGGGCCTCGGTCACCGTCTCGCCGTCGATCTCGAGCATGAGCCGGAGCACGCCGTGGGTCGACGGGTGCTGCGGGCCCATGTTGACGACGATCCGCTCCTCGCCGAGGCGGGCGGCCTCCTCGGCGATCTCGGACCAGTCGCCGCCGGACGCCTCGAAGGACGGGATGCCCTCGGTGTCGGCGTCCACGACATGCGGCGTGGCGTGGGGTGTCTGGGTGGTCATCGGTACGACCTCCGCTGGTCCGGGGGCGGCACGGTGGCGCCCTTGTACTCGACCGGGATGCCCCCGAGGGGGTAGTCCTTGCGCTGCGGGTGGCCCGGCCAGTCGTCGGGCATCTCGATCCGCGCGAGCCCCGGGTGACCGTCGAAGATCAGCCCGAAGAAGTCGAACGTCTCGCGCTCGTGCCAGTCGTTGGCCGGGTACACCGAGACCGTCGACGGCAGGTGCGGGTCGGCGTCGGGGACCGCGACCTCGAGCCGCAGCCGGCGCGAGTGGGTCACCGAGACGAGGTGGTAGACCGCGTGCAGCTCGCGGCCGGCGTCGTGCGGGTAGTGCACGCCCGAGACGCCGAGGCTGAGCTCGAACCGCAGGTCCTGGTCGTCCCGGAGCACCTGCGAGACCTCGACGATGTGCTCGCGCGCGACGTGCAGCGTGAGCTCCTCGCGGTCCACGACGACGGACTCGACGGCCGTGCTGTAGCCGGTACCCGACTCGTCGAGCAGCTCGGTGAGGATGTCGACGACCTCGTCGAACCAGCCGCCGTACGGCCGCTCGCTCGGGCCGGGCAGGGCGATCGCCGTGACCAGCCCGCCGTAGCCCGAGGTGTCGCCCGAGCCGGTCGCGCCGAACATGCCGCGCCGGACGTCGACCACGTCGAGCTGCGGACGCCCCTCGGCGGGGATGTTCTGCGAGCCCGCCTCGAGCGCGGCCTCGCTGGTGGGCTGCGCGGCGGTCGTCGAGTCGCCCGGCTTCGCGGCGTCGGCGGCGTCGGTCTTCTCGGTCACTTCAGCAGCCCCGTCATCTGCGACGTCGGCGTCGCGGCCAGCGCGGCGGCCTCGGCGGCCGCGGCCGCCGCCTTGCGGTTGCCGCCGAGCGGCTCGTTCTCGATCTGCTCGTGCAGCGCGAGGATCGCGTTGATGAGCATCTCGGGCCGCGGCGGGCAGCCGGGCAGGTAGATGTCGACGGGGATGATGTGGTCGACGCCCTGCACGATCGCGTAGTTGTTGAACATGCCGCCCGAGCTGGCGCACACGCCCATGGAGAGCACCCACTTGGGCTCGCTCATCTGGTCGTAGACCTGGCGGACGACGGGGGCCATCTTCTGGCTGACCCGGCCGGCGACGATCATGAGGTCCGCCTGGCGCGGGGACGCCCGGAACACCTCCATGCCGAACCGCGAGATGTCGAACCGGCTGGCGCCCGCGGCCATCATCTCGATCGCGCAACACGCCAGGCCGAACGTGACCGGCCACAGCGACGACTTGCGGAAGTACCCGACCAGGTCCTCGACCGTGGTGAGCAGGAACCCGGACGGTGCCTCTTCGATGCCCATCTCAACACTCCTTCGACACTGCGATGGTCCGAGCTCTGATCAGTCCCACTCGAACCCGCCGCGCTTCCACTCGTAGACGAACGGCACCGTGATGATCACCAGGAACCCGATCATCGCGACCAGGCCGAACAGCGCCAGGTCCGCGAAGCTCACGGCCCACGGGTAGAGGAACACCACCTCGATGTCGAAGATGATGAAGGTCATCGCGACCAGGTAGTACTTGATGGGGAAGCGACCCCCGCCGATGGCGTGCGGGGTGGGCTCGATCCCGCACTCGTACGCCTCGAGCTTGGCGCGGTTGTACCGCTTCGGACCCAGGATCACGCTCGAGCCGACGCCGCCGAGGGCGAGCACGGCGGCGATGCCCATGAGGAAGAGCAGCGGGACGTACGGGTTGCTCATCGCGCGTCACTCCACTTCTTTGTGGTGGCCTTCCGGCCGATGGGATTCATGCGGCGGGGGCGATCCGCGCCAGGCCGGCGATGACCCGGTCCACCAGGTCACCGCCCTTCGGCTCGTAGCAGTCGGAGAGGAGCTTGAGCACGAACTTCATGACGAGCGGCCGGGGCAGCCCGTACTTCGTGCAGACGCGCATGACCTCGGGGTGCTCGATCAGCCGGACGAACACCCGGCCGAGCGTGTAGTACCCGCCGAGATCGTCCTTCATGCGGCGCTGGTACGTGGCGAACGCCCGCTCGCGGCCGGCGGCGGTGCCCCGCGCGAGCCCCTGGGCGATGGCGTCGGCCGCGACCCGCCCGGCCTGCAACCCGTAGGCGATGCCCTCGCCGTTGAACGGGCTGATCATCCCGGCGGAGTCGCCGGCAAGCATGAGCCCGTTGGAGTAGAGCGGCCCGCGGTTGAATCCCATGGGCAGCGCCGCGCCCTTGACGGGACCCACCTGGTTGTCGGGCGTGAACTCCCACTCGGCCGGCAGGTGGCGCATCCAGGTGGCGAACAGCTTCTTGTAGTCGACCTTGGTCGGCGCTGCCGTCGAGGCGACCGAGCCGAGCCCGACGTTCGCCGTGCCGTCGCCGAGCGAGAAGATCCAGCCGTAGCCCGGCATCAGGTTGTCGTCGTCGTCCCGGAGCTCGAGGTGGCTCTCCATCCACGGGTCGTCGTGCCGCGGGGTCTGGAAGTACGTGCGGACCGCGACGCCCATCGGGCGGTCCATGCGCTTCTCCAGGCCCATCCCCGTGGCCAGCCGCGCGGACACGCCGTCGGCGGCGATGACGACAGGCGCACGGTACGTGACGGTCTCGCCGTCGACCTTGGCGTGGACGCCGACCACCCGACCGGACCGCTCGTCGCGCACGGGACCCGTGACGGTGGTGCGCTCCTGCAGCTTGGCGCCCGCGGCACGCGCGTGGTCCGCCAGCGTGTGGTCGAGCGACGTGCGCGCCTTGGCCAGGCCGTACGACGGGTAGCTGGACAGCTCCGGCCACGCGAGCTCGAGGCGGTGGCCTCCCCCGATGACCCGCAGGCCGACGTTCCGGATCCAGCCGTCCTGCTCGCGGATGGGCAGGCCCATCCGCACCAGCTCGGCCACCGCGCGAGGCGTCAGCCCGTCGCCGCAGACCTTGTCCCGGGGGAACTCCGCCTTCTCCAGGAGCAGCACGTCCAGGCCCGCAGAGGCACAGTGGAACGCGGCGGCGGACCCTGCTGGGCCCGCGCCCACGACGATGACATCTGCGTCATCGTGCGTTGTTTCCACCACCAGTGACCCCACTTGTGACGATGTTCACGTACTGCTCCCGGCGAGTGTAACCAGCACCCCTGGGGCTGTCTGCGAAGGCACTCCTTACCTCGCGGCAGCGGGTGAAGAACGTGCCCTGAACTGCCGGTTGACGGCGGCGTGTCGGCCGGAAGGACGTCGCCGGGCGGAGGCGCGGCGAGGCCCATTGTTCACCCGAACGGGCGCTCCTGGGCGATTGCGACGTTCGCTCCTCGGTACCGGGACCTGCGGCGACGCCGGCAGCAGCCGGCCCGGCTCGACGGACGGCATCCAGGTCAGGCCTCGGGCTTGGTCCCCCGGTGCAGGGCGACGATGCCGCCGGACAGGTTGCGGTACGCGACGTGCGTCCAGCCGGCGTGCTTGATCAGCAGGCCCAGCGCGTGCTGGTCGGGCCACTCGCGGATCGACTCGGCGAGGTACACGTACGCCTCGGGCTCCTTGGAGACGGCCCGCGCGACGGGCGGCAGCGCCCGCATGAGGTAGTTCTGGTAGACCGCCCGGAACGGCTTGAACGTGGGCCGCGAGAACTCGCAGACCACCAGCCGGCCGCCGGGCTTGGTGACGCGCAGCAGCTCGTCGAGCGCCGCGTCGACGTCGTTGACGTTGCGCAGCCCGAACGACATGGTCACCGCGTCGAAGGACGCGTCGGCGAACGGCAGGTGCAGCGCGTCGCCCGCGACGAAGGCCAGGTCGGGTCGGCGCCGCTTGCCCACGTCGAGCATCCCGACGGACAGGTCGCACGCGACCACGTGCACACCCGCGTCCGCCATCGGCTCCGACGACGTGCCCGTGCCCGCCGCGAGGTCGAGCACCGTCTCGCCGGGCTGTGCGTCGAGAGCCTTGAGGGTCGCCTTGCGCCACGCGCGGTCCTGACCGAGCGAGATGACGTCGTTGGTCCGGTCGTAGCGGTGGGCCACGGCGTCGAACATGGCGGCGACGTCCTGGGGGTCCTTGTCGAGGGAGGCACGGGACATGTGTCCATCGTCGCAGGTCCGGCGCGCCCGTACGACAGGGCGGGCCGCTTCTCCGGGCATACGCTGGCACCGATGAGCACGCAGCCCTCCGCCCCCGCGGACGCGGTCCCGCAGCCTCTCGTGGTCCGCACGGTCGCGCTCGACGCGCTCGGCGGGACGACGGAACCTGCGGACGCGGACCTCCTGGGCCTACCCGACCCCCTCGACCTGCTCGGGCTCCTGCCGTCGCAGGCCCCGCTCGCCTGGGTGCGTCGCGGTGACGGACTCGTCGCGTGGGGCGAGACGCTCCGGATCGAGGTCGGCGGCGCCGACCGGTTCGCCGACGCCGAACGGGCGTGGCACGACGTGCTCGCGCGGGCGATCGTCCGCGACGAGGTGCAGGCGCCCGGGACCGGCCCCGTGGCCTTCGGCTCGTTCGCGTTCGACGACGACTCACCGGCCGGCGGCGTCGTCGTCGTGCCGCGCGTCGTCATCGGCCGCCGCGCCGGGCGCACCTGGCTCACCACCATCACCACGGGCGCCCGGCTGCGCGCCGCGCCGCGGCTCGCCGACGTCGTCGGCCCCCGCGTGCCGCCCGTCGATCCCGGCGAGGTCGCCTACACCGACGGGGCCGTGAGCGCCGACGGGTGGCGCGACGTCGTCGCGAGCGGCATCGCGGCGATCAAGGCCGGCGACGTGGACAAGGTGGTGCTCGCCCGCGACGTGCACGCGCGCACCGAGCACCCCCTCGACGTCCGCTGGGCGCTCGAGCGCCTGGCGACGCAGTACCCCTCGTGCTGGACGTTCAGCGTGGACGGCCTGCTGGGAGCCACTCCTGAGCTCCTCGTCCGCTCCGAGAAGGGTCTGGTCACCTCGCGCGTGCTCGCGGGCACCATCCGGCGCACCGGGGACGACGCGGCCGACGTGGCGCGCGCGGCGATCCTGGCCCACTCCTCCAAGGACCTCGAGGAGCACGAGTACGCGGTGACGTCCGTGGCGCACGCGCTCGAGCCGTTCTGCTCCTCGATCAACGTGCCGGACGTGCCGTTCGTCCTCCACCTGCCCAACGTCCTGCACCTCGCGTCGGACGTGACCGCGGTGCTCACCGCGCCCACCGGCGCCGCGGCGCACCCGTCCTCCCTCGCGCTCGCTGCGGCGCTGCACCCGACCGCCGCGGTCTGCGGCACGCCGACGGTCGCCGCGCGAGAGCTCATCCGCCGTGTCGAGGGCATGGACCGCGCGCGCTACGCCGGGCCGGTCGGCTGGTTCGGCGCCGACGGCGACGGCGAGTGGGGCATCGCGCTGCGCTCGGCCCAGGTCGACGCCGACGACCCGCGACGCGTGCGCCTGTTCGCCGGCTGCGGCGTCGTCGCCGCGTCCGACCCGCCCGCCGAGCTGGCGGAGTCCGAGGCGAAGCTGGTCCCCATGCGGTACGCGCTCGGCCGGGACGCCAGCACGAGCTGACATCCCGGCCGAGGGGCCGTGCCGTGGCCGAAGGGGAGTCGGCCGGGCAGGCGGGCGGTCCGGGGACGGACCGCGTGGCCGGCGACCGGGGTCCGCGGGGGGACGAGACCCGGCGGCCGCCGGCGTTCAGTGGGCTGCGATCAGCCCTGGCCACCCTGCTGCTGCTGCTGGAACCACTGCCACAGCTGGTCGGGGCTGAGCCCGTCGGGGATCCCCGACGAGCCGGAGTCACCCTGCCCCTGGTCGGGAGCCTGCTGCTGCGGGTCCTGCTGCTGCGGGTCCTGCTGCTGCGGGTCCTGCTGCTGCGGGTCCTGCTGCTGCGGAGCCTGCTCGGACGACGCCGACTCCTTGCGGACCGCGAGCGTCACGTCGACGTCCGAGGTCTTGCCGTCGCGGACGACCGTCAGCGTGACCTTGGTGTCGGACGGGAGCGCCCGCACGTAGGCGGTGAGCGACTCGGCGCCGCCGACGGCCTTGCCGTCGATCGCGACGATCGTGTCCTTCTCCTGCAGCTTGGCCGCGGCGGCCGGCGAGCCGTCGCTGACCGACTCCACGACCGCGCCGCGGCGCGTGACGCCGTCGGCGGTGGCGGTGCCGTCGGACAGGGACACACCGAGGAAGGCGTGCTCGGCGGTGCCGTCGTCGACGAGCTGCGCGGCGATGTTCTTCACCAGGTCGACGGGGATGGCGAAGCCGAGGCCGATGGAGCCGGACTCGCTCGAGAGCGTGGCGATCGAGGAGTTGATGCCGATGACCTTGCCCTCGGCGTCGAAC
This sequence comes from Cellulomonas sp. P5_E12, assembly GCF_054049315.1. NCBI lineage: Bacteria > Bacillati > Actinomycetota > Actinomycetes > Micrococcales > Cellulomonadaceae > Cellulomonas > Cellulomonas sp. P5_E12. Next base: position 28,607 of record NZ_JBFUMP010000031.1, read on the forward strand.
AGCGGGCCGCCGGAGTTGCCGGGGTTGACGGCCGCGTCGATCTGGATCGCGTTGGTGACGGTCGCCTCGCTGCTGTTCTCGCCCGAGGTGGAGACGGGGCGGTCGACCGCGGAGACGATGCCGGTGGTGACCGTGCTGGCGAGGCCGAGCGGGTTGCCGACGGCCATGACGGGCTGGCCGACGATGACCTTCGACGAGTCGCCGAACGCGGCGGGCTTGAGGTCGTCCGGGGCGTCGGTCAGCTTGATGACCGCCAGGTCGGTGGTGGCGTCGGTGCCGACGATCGTGGCCTTGAAGATGCGGCCGTCCGTCAGCGTGACCTGCACGCTGTCCGGGTCCGCGTCGGCGACGACGTGGTTGTTGGTGACGATGTGGCCGGCGTCGTCGACGATGACGCCCGAGCCCTCCGCGCCGCCGCCGTTGCCGGTGGAGACCTGGATGGCGACGACCGACTGCTGCACGGCCTTGGCGACGGCCTCCCAGTCCGGGTTGTCGTTCGTCGAGCCGGAGACGGGCACGGTGTCGTTGCTCGTCTGGCCGATCGTGGCCAGCGAGGCGGGGTGGCTGCCGCTCGCGTCGTCGTCGGACAGCGTGTGCGTGATGCCCGCCGTCGCGATCGCGGCGAGGATCGCCGCGGCTGCCGCGGCCCCCGTCACCGGGAGCCAGAGGTTGCGCTTGCGCTGCGTCGGGACGGTGCCCTGCGGCGCCGGTGCGGGCGCGGCGGCGTACACCGCAGCCGGCTGGTAGGCAGCCTGCTGCAGCGTCGCCGGGTCCTGGGCGGCGGCGCGCTGGGCGGCCTCCCACTGCGCGCGGCGGACAGCCTCGAACGGGTCCACGGGCGCCGGCTGCGGCTGTGCAGCCTGCTGCGCCGCGGCCTGCTGGGCAGCTGCGTGCTGAGCGGCGGCCGCCTGGGCGGCGTCGTACGCGGCGCGCTGGTCCGCCGGTGCGGCGGGGTGCGGCGGCGTGAACGGGTTGGTGGGGTGCGCCGGAGCGACAGGCAGCGGCTGGGTGTGCTGGACCGGCAGCGGCTGGGTCGGCTGGACCGGCAGCGGCTGGGTCGGCTGGACCGGCAGCGGCTGGGTCGTGTGCGTCTGGGGGTGCTGACCGGCAGCAGGCGGCTGGTTGCTCGCGCCGTTCTCAGGTGTGGTGGTCATCTTGTGGTGCCCTCCTTGGTCGATGACCATCTCACCTGGTCACGCTGGAGGGAGGCTTCGCAGAACCTGGGAGTTCGCTGCGAGTTTCGGATGGATCGCTCAGGCGGGCAGCGCGGCGGCCACGGCCGCGCCCACCTCGTCGGCGATCCGCTCGCCCAGGGCGCGCCGCCCGGCCCGGTCGACCCGGACCTCCACCACGCTCAGGCCCGGCCCGGGCGCGGCGAGCGCGGGCAGCAGCCCGTCGACGTCGCTGACCCGCGTGTGCCGCACGCCGTACCCCGCGCACAGCGCGGCGAGGTCGGCGCCGTGCGGGGTCGCGAAGACGCGCTCGAACACGTCGGCGCGTGCCGGCTCGCCCGGTTCGAGCGTCGAGAAGATCGACCCGCCGTCGTCGTTCGCGACGACCAGCTGGAGGTGCACCGTCGCCTCGAGCGGCCCGCGCAGCAGGCCCCCGACGTCGTGCAGGAACGTGAGGTCCCCCAGCAGCGCCCGGACCCGTCGGTCCGGGAGCCAGAGCGCGACGCCGACCGCCGTCGAGACGGTGCCGTCGATGCCCGCGAGGCCGCGGTTGGCCAGGACCACCGGCGGCGAGTCCCAGCGGGCCACCAGGTCGAGGTCCCGCACGGGGTTCGACGACCCGACCACGAGCGCGTCGTCGGCGCCGCTCACCTGGGCGACCGCGCGGGCCAGCGCCGGTCCCGTCACGCGGGTCCCGCTGCGGGACCGGCGACCGGCGTCGAGCCCGTCGAGCACGCCGTCGATCGC